>NZ_QTVH01000004.1:2500-166745 GCF_003435975.1 Clostridium sp. AF36-4
ACCTGATTGCCTTCCGGTGGCTGTTTACCCTCAGCTTCAAGCTGCTCTTTTACATCCTCATAATCCAGAGCATCTACCATAACACCAGGCTGGAAGTCAGAATCCCCATTATTCTCAATGCGAATCTTCTTCAGCATCTGACGTACAATAACCTCGATATGCTTATCATTAATTTCTACACCTTGCAGACGGTATACGCGCTGTACTTCACGGAGCATATAATCCTGAACCGCACGAACACCTTTAATTTTCAAGATGTCATGTGGATTTACACTACCTTCTGTCAACTCATCACCAGCCTCTAATTCCTGTCCTTCCAATACTTTAATACGGGAACCATATGGAATCAGATATGCTTTACTCTGTCCGGTTTCATCATTTGTAATAACCACTTCACGTTTCTTCTTGGTGTCACGAAGCTGAACTTTTCCTGCAAATTCGGAAATAATAGCAAGTCCCTTTGGCTTTCTTGCCTCAAAAAGCTCCTCGACACGAGGAAGACCCTGTGTGATATCGTCGCCGGCTACACCACCGGTATGGAACGTACGCATGGTAAGCTGTGTACCCGGCTCGCCGATGGACTGAGCAGCAATAATACCAACTGCTTCACCAACCTGTACCGGTTCTTTCGTTGCCATGTTTGAACCATAACATTTTGCACAAATACCAATGTGTGATTTACAAGTAAGAATCGTACGAATCTTGACCTGTGCCTTATCACCTGCATCGATAATTTTCTTTGTATTCACAATGCGTGCCGCACGTTTTGGCGTAATCATATGATTTGCCTTAACAATCACTTCACCATCGTCATCAAGAATTGTTTCACAGGAATAACGTCCTGTAATTCTCTCCTCAAGCGTCTCAATTACTTCTTTTCCATCCATGAATGCACTAATCCACATACCCGGAATTTCTGCACGGTTACGGCTCTCGCAGCAATCCGTCTCACGAATAATCAATTCCTGAGACACATCAACAAGACGTCTTGTCAAATATCCAGAATCGGCTGTACGAAGCGCTGTATCGGAAAGACCTTTACGAGCACCATGCGCAGAAATAAAGTACTCCAATACGTCAAGACCTTCACGGAAGTTTGACTTGATTGGAAGTTCGATGGTACGACCGGATGTATCTGCCATCAAACCACGCATTCCGGCAAGCTGTTTAATCTGCTTATCCGAACCACGGGCTCCGGAGTCCGCCATCATGTAGATGTTATTCAATTCATCCAAACCACTCAGCAGGTCATGTGTAATCTGGTCATCGGCAGTTTTCCATGTCTCAACAACAGATTTGTAACGCTCTTCCTCAGTCAACAGACCACGGCGGTATTTCTGGGAAATAACTTCAACCGTATTCTCTGCCTGCTTAAGCAAATCTTTCTTCGTTGCCGGCACTTCCATATCGGAAATGGAAACAGTCATTGCTGCCTTTGTCGAATATTTATAACCAAGTGCTTTAATTGCATCGAGCGTTTCCGCTGTCTTTGTTGCACCTTCATTGTTAATACATTTTTCCAGAATCTGTTTCAACTGCTTTTTGCCAACGTGGAAATCTACTTCCAGTTTAAGGAAGTTATCCGGATTGCTTCGGTCAACAAACCCAAGATTCTGGCTGATAATCTCATTGAAAATAAATCTTCCCAATGTCGATTCAATAATACGAGATTCTTCTTCACCTGCAGCATTTACGCCAAAACGACGAATTTTAATTTTGGCATGAAGTGTAATCTCATGGTTTTCATAGGCAATAATTGCCTCATTCATATCTTTAAAGAAACGTCCGGTTCCTTTTGCTCCCTGCTCCGGAGTTCTCTCCTGTGTCAAATAATAAATACCAAGTACCATATCCTGAGAAGGTACGGCTACGGCACCACCATCGGATGGTTTCAGCAGGTTGTTTGGTGACAACAGAAGGAAGCGGCACTCTGCCTGTGCTTCCACGGAAAGTGGCAAATGCACAGCCATCTGGTCTCCATCGAAGTCGGCGTTGAACGCTGTACATACGAGTGGATGAAGTTTGATTGCCTTACCTTCGACAAGGATTGGCTCAAATGCCTGAATACCCAGACGGTGAAGTGTAGGGGCACGGTTTAACATAACCGGATGCTCGCGAATTACTTCTTCAAGGATATCCCATACAGCAGGCTCTAACTTCTCTACCATTTTCTTTGCATTTTTAATATTATGAGCAGTTCCGTTTGCAACCAATTCTTTCATTACAAATGGTTTGAAAAGCTCAATTGCCATCTCTTTTGGCAGACCGCACTGATAAATCTTAAGTTCCGGTCCTACGACGATTACAGAACGTCCGGAATAGTCAACACGCTTACCAAGAAGGTTCTGACGAAAACGTCCCTGTTTACCTTTAAGCATATCAGACAATGATTTCAATGCACGGTTTCCAGGTCCTGTAACCGGACGGCCACGACGTCCATTATCAATCAATGCATCAACTGCTTCCTGCAGCATACGTTTTTCGTTTCGCACAATGATATCCGGAGCGCCAAGTTCCAAAAGTCTCTTCAAACGGTTGTTACGATTAATGATTCGACGATACAAATCGTTCAAATCGGAAGTTGCAAAACGTCCACCATCCAGCTGTACCATCGGACGAAGATCCGGTGGAATAACAGGAATCACCGTAAGAATCATCCAGTCCGGATGGTTTCCGGATTCACGGAATGCTTCTACAACTTCCAGACGCTTGATAATGCGGGCACGTTTCTGTCCGCTGGCATCCTTCAATTCATCTTTCAATGTTTTGGACTCTTCTTCCAAATCAATTCTCTGCAAAAGTTCCTGAATGGATTCTGCACCCATACCAACACGGAACGTATCACCAAAATCTTCTCTTGCTTTCTGGTATTCCTGCTCGGAAAGAACCTGTTTTACCTGAATTTCCGGTGTCTCAGATTCCAATACAATATAGGAAGCAAAATACAATACTTTTTCCAATACTTTTGGAGAAATATCCAAAATCAAGCCCATGCGGCTCGGAATTCCCTTGAAGTACCAAATATGGGATACCGGAGCAGCCAACTCAATGTGACCCATGCGCTCACGACGAACGCTGGATTTTGTGACTTCCACACCACATCGGTCGCAGACAACACCTTTATAACGTACTTTTTTGTACTTACCGCAATGACATTCCCAGTCTTTGCTCGGTCCAAAAATACGCTCGCAATACAAACCGTCTTTTTCCGGTTTCAGGGTACGATAATTGATGGTCTCCGGCTTCTTTACCTCACCTCTGGACCACTCACGGATTTTTTCCGGAGATGCCAGTCTGATTTTAATTTTATCGTAAGTCAATGTCTTTTCTTCTTCATTACCATACTGTGGCATATTTATAACCCGTCCTTTCTATCAATCTGCGCTGATGCTGCTATCGTCATCAATGCCCTGTACATCCGTTTCGCGGAAACCGGCATCTTCAAAGGATTCTTCTTTGAGTTCAAAGTTTTTGTCATTGATTAATTCATTCACATTTTCATGAGTTCCTTCTTCTATGGACTCATTCATCTGAACTTCGTTTCCTTCTTCATCCAGCACTGCAACATCCAATCCGAGAGCCTGTAACTCTTTCAGCAATACCTTAAAGGACTCAGGTATGCCAGGCTCAGAAATATTGTCGCCTTTGATAATTGCTTCGTATGTCTTAACACGTCCTACTACGTCATCCGACTTCACGGTCAGAATTTCCTGAAGAGTATAAGCTGCACCATACGCCTCAAGAGCCCATACCTCCATCTCTCCGAATCGCTGACCACCAAACTGCGCTTTACCACCAAGTGGCTGTTGGGTAACCAGTGAATAAGGACCAGTGGAACGAGCATGGATTTTATCATCAACCAAGTGATGGAGTTTCAGATAATGCATGAAACCAATCGTAACTTCGCCATCGAAATACTCTCCGGTACGTCCGTCACGAAGCTGAACCTTTCCATCTTCCTTAATCGGCACACCTGCCCATTCTTTTCTATAGTCCTGATTTGTCAGGAGATAATCCATCACTTCCGGATCAAGAACATCTTTGTATTTCTTCTCAAAATCCTCGAGTGGTGTATTTACATAATCATTTGCCAGTTTCAAGGTATCCATGATGTCAATCTCGTTTGCGCCATCAAATACCGGTGTTGCAACATTGAAACCAAGGACTTTCGCTGCCAGACTCAAATGAATCTCAAGCACCTGTCCGATATTCATTCGGGAAGGCACACCCAGAGGATTCAACACGATGTCAAGCGGACGTCCGTTTGGCAAAAATGGCATATCTTCAACCGGCAGTACACGGGAAACGACACCCTTGTTACCATGACGACCAGCCATCTTATCGCCGACCTGAATTTTTCTCTTCTGTGCAATATAAATGCGCACGGTCTGATTTACACCAGGTGACAATTCATCCCCATTTTCACGGGTAAATACTTTCGCATCCACAACGATACCAAATTCACCATGTGGAACGCGAAGAGATGTATCTCTTACTTCTCTTGCCTTCTCTCCGAAAATAGCACGAAGAAGTCTTTCTTCTGCAGTCAGTTCTGTCTCACCTTTTGGTGTTACTTTACCAACTAAGATGTCTCCGGCACGAACTTCTGCACCAATACGGATAATACCGCGCTCATCCAAATCTTTGAGAGCATCATCACCAACGCCCGGTACATCACGTGTAATTTCTTCCGGTCCGAGTTTTGTATCACGTGCTTCTGTCTCATATTCATTAATATGAACAGAAGTATACACATCTTCCTGCACCAGTCTCTCACTGAGCAGTACGGCATCCTCATAGTTATAACCTTCCCATGTCATAAATCCAATCAACGGGTTTTTACCAAGGGCGATTTCGCCGCCGGAAGTAGAAGGTCCATCAGCAATTACCTGACCAGTCTCAACTTCATCACCTTTTGTAACAATCGGTCTCTGGTTCATGCAGGTACCCTGGTTGCTTCGTACAAATTTAGACAATTTATACTCATCCAGATTTCCATCTTTTTTACGAATCAAAATGCGGTTTGTTTCGGCACGTTCTACCACACCGCCTTCTTTTGCTACCACACAGTTTCCGGAGTCAACAGCCGCTTTCATTTCCATACCTGTTCCGACAACCGGCGCCTCTGTTACCAGAAGCGGCACTGCCTGACGCTGCATGTTGGAACCCATCAGAGCACGGTTCGCATCATCATTTTCCAAGAACGGAATCATGGCTGTTGCCACAGAGAATACCATCTTTGGCGATACGTCCATGTAATCAATTTTATTTCTCTCAAACTCCGATGTCTCTTCACGGAAACGACCGGATACATTTTTACGAACGAAATGACCTTCTTCGTCCAGACGCTCATTCGCCTGTGCAACGTGATAACGGTCTTCTTCGTCTGCTGTCATATAAACAACTTCATCTGTTACACGTGGATTCTCCGCATCCGAATGGTCCACTTTACGATATGGAGCCTCAACAAATCCATACTCGTTAATTCTTGCGTAAGATGCCAGTGAGTTAATCAAACCGATGTTTGGTCCCTCAGGCGTCTCAATCGGACACATTCTTCCATAATGGGAATAGTGTACGTCACGCACCTCAAATCCGGCACGGTCACGGGACAAACCACCAGGTCCGAGGGCTGACAGACGACGTTTGTGTGTCAACTCAGAAAGCGGGTTGTTCTGATCCATAAACTGTGACAACTGGGAACTTCCGAAGAATTCCTTAACCGCTGCCGTTACCGGTTTAATATTAATCAACGACTGTGCAGAAATACCTTCGATATCCTGCGTTGTCATTCTTTCACGCACCACACGCTCCATACGGGACAAACCAATACGGTACTGGTTCTGAAGCAGCTCGCCTACTGCACGGATACGACGATTTCCCAAGTGATCGATATCGTCGTCATTTCCCAGACCATATTCCAAATGGATGTTGTAGTTAATGGAAGCAAAAATATCTTCCTTTGTAATATGTTTTGGAATTAACAATGCTACATTGCGGCGGATTGCGTCATAACGCTCTTCATCCGTCTCATTCTCTTCCAAAATCTTTTTCAATTCCGGATAGTAAACATCTTCTGTAATTCCCAATGCTTTTTTATCCGCCTGTGGCAAAAATGCATGTAAATCAACCATCATATTGGACAATACTTTTACAACATGTCCTTCTTCTGTCTGCATCATTACAAACGGAATGGCTGCGTTCTGAATTTCACGAGCAAGCTCTTCGGAAACCATCGTTCCGGCTTCTGCCACTACTTCACCGGTTTCCGGGCTGACTGCATCTTCTGCAAGTGCAAATCCGACAATACGATTTGTGAAGGATAATTTCTTATTAAATTTATAACGTCCAACCTTCGCCAAGTCATAACGTCTTACATCAAAGAACATATTGTTAATGAGGCTTTCCGCACTGTCAACAGCAAGCGGTTCACCCGGACGAAGTTTTTTATACAATTCAAGCAAACCGTCCTGATAGTTCTTGGAAACGTCCTTCTCAATACTTGCCAAAATTTTCGGCTCCTCGCCAAACATGTTCAAAATTTCCTGATCTGTCCCTACACCAAGTGCACGAATCAAAACCGTAATCGGAACTTTTCTATTTCTATCTACACGAACGTAAAATATATCATTGGAGTCTGTCTCATATTCCAACCACGCTCCACGGTTTGGAATAACAGTCGAAGAATACAACTCTTTACCGATTTTATCATGGGCGATACCATAATAAATGCCAGGGGAACGAACCAACTGACTTACAATAACACGCTCTGCTCCGTTAATAATAAACGTACCTGTCGCGGTCATAAGAGGAAGGTCTCCCATGAAAATATCATGTTCACTAATTTCCTCTGTTTCATTATTATGGAGTCTTACTTTAACTTTCAATGGTGCCGCATAAGTTGCATCCCGCTCCTTACACTCTTCGATGGAATATTTCACATCATCCCGGCACAGCTCAAAGCTAACAAATTCCAGACTTAAATTGCCGTTGTAATCCGCAATCGGCGAAATATCGCGGAATACTTCATTCAAGCCCTCTTCCAGAAACCATTTGTACGAATCTGTCTGAACCTCAATGAGGTTTGGCATCTCCAATACTTCTTTCTGTTTCGAGTAACTCATTCTCACACCTTTGCCCACATGGACAGGGCGTATTCTGTTTTTCTCCATTGATGATTTCACTCCTTGTCTTTTCTACAGAACTGTGATATACTACAAATTAGGTAGGGATATTGCGCCTACCATACCACAATAGTGCATTTTCTATCGTACCACAAATGTAGTAAGGTGTCAAGCGTTTATTTGGCACTTTTTTCTATTTTTTTAATATTTTTAAGGAGACGATGTATGGGGAATCAAATCATTATTTCAATCAGCCGTGAATACGGCAGCGAGGGACACACAATTGCGAAACAAATTGCGAAAGATATGGGGCTTCCTTTTTATAATCGCAATATGCTTGACGAAATTGCAAAAGAAAAGGGCTTTGACCCGGCTGCTTTTGCCGGTGTAGATGAAAAGCCGCGCAACAAACTGCTTTCGCGCCGGGTAAAAGGATATTCTAATGCAACCGAAGACAATTTGGCGCAGATGCAGTTCGAATTTCTTCGCAAAAAGGCCGCCTCTGGCGAATCTTTTGTCGTGCTTGGCCGTTGTTCCGAAACTATTCTAAAGGAATATGATAGCTTAGTTTCAATTTTTGTTACCGGAAACAAGGATCGCAAATTAAAACATGTTATGGAGAAGTTTTCACTTTCTGAAACTGCTGCCACAGCTAAAATCGCTAAACATGACGTATACCGCCGCCGATACCATAATCACTATTCGGATTTTAAATGGGGTGACTCGCGTAATTATGATGTTTGTATCAATAGCAGCCGGATTGGTGTAGAAAGAACGGCTAAGTTATTGGAGGAGTTTATTAACAATATCAAGGATGCATAAGCGGTGCCGCGCCGCACTTCGTGCGTCACTACGCGCGCACGCGCGCTTTGCACCTCTCTTTTACCATAAGCGGTGCCGCGCCGCACTTCGTGCGTCACTACGCGCGCACGCGCGCTATAAAATCAAAAATAGACTCAGGAACTCGCAAGCAAGCTTGCAGTTTCTGAGTCTATTTTCAATTTTGCACCGCTTATTGCGAACGCGATTATTTTAATGTTACTTTTGCGCCTTCGGCTTCGAGTTTCTCTTTGATTTCTTCAGCTTCTTCTTTTGTAGCGCCCTCTTTAACTACTTTAGGAGCTCCGTCTACAACTTCTTTAGCTTCTTTCAATCCAAGACCAGTTACTTCACGAACAACTTTGATAACTTTAACCTTAGCTGCTCCAACTTCTGTCAACTCTACGTCGAACTCGTCTTTCTCAGCTGCACCGCCTGCTGCGTCTCCGCCTGCTGCTGCAACGACTACACCTGCTGCTGCAGATACGCCGAACTCTTCCTCACATGCTTTTACTAAATCATTCAATTCCATAACGCTCATCTCTTTGATAGCATCGATAAATTCCTGTGTTGTCATTTTGTTTTCCTCCATTCAAATTTTAAAAAATAATAATAACTTATTCTGCTGCTGTTTCGCCCTGAGCTTCTGCAATCTGTTTTACGACACGAGCAAAGTTCGTGATTGGTGACTGCAGGCTTCCAAGCAACTTGGAAATAAGCTCGTCTTTTGACGGGATTGTAGCAAGAACTTTAACGCCAGCGGCATCATAATACTCACCATCTACAACTCCACTCTTAATCTCAAGAGCCTCTGCTTCTTTCGCAAAATTATTGATAATTCTTGCCGGAGCAGTCTCATCTTCGATACCGAATGCGATTGCTGTAGGACCTTCCAAGTCTTTGTCAAGCTGCGCAAAATCGGTTCCATCAAACGCCAAGTGAAGCATTGTATTTTTGTATACTTTGTATACAACACCAGCTTCTCTTAACTGTTTACGAAGTTTTGTATCCTGCTCAACTGTCAGTCCACGATAATCAACAAGAACTGCAGATTTAGCATCTGATACATAGCCTTTGATTTCATCAACGATAGGCGCTTTTAATTCGACTTTAGCCATGATTTGTTACCTCCTTATTATTGTCAGCTTATGCTGCCATATAATCTGCCGGAGATTTCATCAAAAATGTCATTGACATTTATAAAAAATCCTCTGCCCGCACACGCAGACAGAGGATATAATCTCACTATGATTGTATTCACAATCTTCCTCGGCAAGCGGCATCCGCACTTACATAGCATAACTATACTTGCTGTCTACGGCAGTTATAAACTTTAGTCAGTGTAGCATAGTGCTACACAATTGTCAAGTTTTTTAATTATCCAATTTTCAAAGTATTTACTTTGATTCCAGGACCCATTGTAGAAGTTACGGTAACACTCTTCATATAGGTTCCCTTTGCACTTGCTGGTTTTGCTTTAATAATAGCATCCATCAATGTGTTAAAGTTCTCAGTAAGCTGCTCTTCTGTGAAGGAAGCTTTACCAACTGGACAATGGATAATATTTGCTTTATCCAAACGATACTCGATTTTACCTGCTTTAATATCATTAACAGCCTTTGTAACATCCATTGTAACCGTACCGGCTTTTGGGTTTGGCATCAAGCCTTTTGGTCCGAGGACACGTCCCAAACGACCAACTACGCCCATCATGTCAGGTGTTGCTACTACAACGTCAAAATCGAACCATCCCTCATTCTGGATTCTTGGAATGAGTTCTTCGCCACCAACGAAATCTGCACCTGCTGCTTCTGCTTCTGCCACTTTATCACCTTTAGCGAATACAAGAACACGAACTGTTTTACCAGTACCGTGAGGCAGAACAACGGCACCACGTACCTGCTGGTCAGCATGACGGCCATCTACACCAAGACGGATATGAGCTTCTACGGTTTCATCAAATTTTGCAACTGCTGTTTTCTTAACAAGGCTAATTGCTTCAGCCACATCATACTGTGTTGCACGATCTACTAATTTTGCGGCCTCTGTATATTTTTTACCTCTTTTCATTTTTCAAACCTCCTAGTGGTATTAACGAACATTGTCTCCCACAACGTCCAAATGACATTAGTTCTTTTTTCTGCGATAAATTTTGACTACTCTTCTACTGTGATACCCATACTTCTTGCTGTACCAGCAATCATGCTCATAGCTGCTTCTAAGCTGCCGGCATTTAAGTCAGGCATTTTTGTTTCTGCAATTTTCTGGATATCTTCCTTAGAAATTGTAGCAACTTTCTTTTTGTTCGGCTCGCCGGAACCAGACTGAATCTTGCATGCTTTCTTCAAAAGAACAGCAGCCGGCGGAGTCTTTGTTACAAAACTAAAACTTCTATCTGCATAAACAGTAATTACAACAGGAATAATCATTCCATCCTGTCCCTGTGTTTTAGCGTTAAACTCTTTTGTAAACTGAGCAATATTGATTCCGTGCTGTCCAAGTGCAGGACCAACCGGTGGTGCCGGAGTTGCCTTTCCTGCCGGAATCTGTAATTTAATATATCCTTCGACTTTCTTAGCCATTTTCAATTCCTCCTAAACGATTAAACCAGTTTCAATTCTGAGAAGTCAATCTCAACCGGAGTATCACGGCCAAACATATCAATGACAATGACTGCCATCTGTTTTGCCGGGTGAACTTCCTGAACAACACCGTCAGTATCCTGCCATACTCCCTCTGTAACGATAACATGATCTCCAATGGAAAATGGAGAAGCCTCTGCCTCTGCCAAAAATCCCATGTTGGCAATTTCTTCTTCTGTCAACGGTACCGGTTTGGATCCCGGTCCAACAAATCCTGTTACGCCACGTGTGTTTCGCACAACATACCAAGTCTGGTCATTCATAATCATATTGATTAAAACGTACGCCGGAAACATTTTCTTCTGAACCTGTTTCTTTTCTCCGTTTTTCTCTTCTACGACCGTCTGCAGCGGAATCAGAACTTCTAAAATCTGATCCTGCAGATTACGATTCTCGATTGTTTTCTCAATATCTGCTTTTACCTTATTCTCATAACCGGAATAAGTATGAACTACATACCATTTTGCTTCTTCTGCCATGGCAACCTCCTACGAAACAATGTGAAGCGCAGTCAAGCCCAAACGAATCACCCAGTCAACACCTGCAATCAGTACGCCCAGCAATACGGACACTACAATTACTAATGCAGATTGTTTCACTAAGTCTTCTTTCTTCGGCCAGGTACACTTCTTGAATTCACTCTTTAGATTCTTAAAGAAGCCAGGTTTCGAAGTCTTTTCTGCTTCGCTCATGTGACACACATCCTTTCCGAAACATCACACGGACTACTTAGTCTCCTTGTGTAACGTGTGTTTCTTGCAAAATCTACAATATTTCTTTGTTTCCATTCTGTCCGGATGGTTCTTCTTATCTTTGGTCATGTTGTAATTACGCTGTTTGCATTCTGTACATTCCAAAGTAATTTTAGTACGCATCTTGTCACCTCCGTGAAATTATTTTTTCTGAACCCACGCAATCCTGCGCTTATTCAGCTCTTACACCGCAACTGCGGCTTGGTCAAAATTTTGGCATAAAAAAAAGACCTAATTCATCGCCTATCCACTATACCACAAGCCATAGGTCCACGTCAATAAGTTTTTTTCGCGAAAGCTACAAGCCATGCAAAAAATAAAATTCACGCTGCTTCGTTGGGAGCTTGCTCACATAAGAAGCAGTGGGATTTTTATTTTTTATAGGGCGACAGCCCGCGACCGAGGGAGCTTTGCTCACGAGGTTGGCATGGCTTGTAGCTTCACGAGTTTTTTCCAACATATTTTTTCACTTCATTAATCATCTGCACTGCTGTTTCAATTTGCTTAGCAGCCTCTTCTTTCCCTGCAATATAAAAATCATCATAATCGCTTTTTTCCCGCAACTGCTTCAACATCCCTATTCTTCTTCCTAATTCTTTTGAAAACTTTTCTGTTGCCACATAGGTTTTGTTAAAATATCCAATTGCATCTTTATGCCGTTTAAAATCAATTTCTTCCAACGCCAATACTGCCTTTATCGCGTAAAAAGTAGCATAATACGAACGATTAATGGAATCTTTAAATAACGCATTATCATAACTCATCTGTGCAACTTTAATACTGTCTTCCGCCTGCGAAAGTCGATAACTTGATAAGTCCTGCTTTCTATTATCCATCAATAACCACACCTTCCTTTACAACATTATCATAAAACGGTAAGGCTCCCAACCAATATTTAAAATGCTCTTCATTCTTTACAATAATGCTTATGTCAACTCCATACTCCATTAAAAAATCAAAAGCAACATCATACAATTTATATTCAACTGGTTTTATAACCTCATCAGTAAGCGACGTCAATACCATAACATCCACATCTGAGCCTTCCCTATAATCACCTCTGGCATAGGATCCATACACAATTACCTTTTTTAAATCTTCTCCCAAAACATTTCTTATCTCTTGCACAAACAAATCCACTACATTACGAATTGCCTCTGGCATAACCTCACCTCCTAGTTAATCTGCTCTTTTTTCAATCAAGTTATTTAATAATTATAGTATATCACACCATCCAACTAACATCCACTAATTTTATAACTTCTTTATATTTAGTATAACAGTCTGCAAAATTGGCATGGCTTGTAGCTTTCTATCGCCAACATTCTCTCCTAACAACAAAATAGAGGACAACTACGTGCCCTCTGCTCATAAATCGCTCATTTATAAGGCTGTGCATCACCTATTGTTAAAGCACAATGCTTTTCTTATGTATAGTATATTAATAATCACATGAAACGTCAACATGTTTTTTCAAATATTTTCTATCTCACATCTAGTCACCTTTATTCTTCTCCAAATAACAAACAGGGGCAAAACATATGCCCCTGCCGCAAAATCATGCAGAAAGATAAATTTTTGAAACCTTTCCTTTCACTATTTTAACCCATGTGGAAATACCAGCCCAATTTTTCGTACTTTTAATTCCACGTTGTTTTGTGAACTTTTTAATTGCATAGGAATACTCTTCATTTCCCTCGCATTCTACCACTTTGCAATTAGATGCAACCTTATACTTTCGTGTCTTTGCCTTGATTTTTTTACTTGTATCCCAATCAAACTTTTTCTTCACCTTGCTCATGCCACCCTTAATAATCAATTTTCCACCCCGATAATACATTTTAATACGACATCCAGCTTCGCCGCCCTGACTTTTTGTAAGCCCCGTTCCATAAAGCCAATATGAACTTGCCGCTTTAGCCTTACTTCCTCCGCTCCATTGACTCAATCCTCCAACCAAAAGGGATAACACCAATAACTTTACAATAATCTTCTTTCTCATTTTTCTACCTCCTAAAACATTCTTGATTTCGATATTATATCAAGAAAAAAAAGAAATTTCTTTGGAATTTTTCAATATAATTCTACCAAGCAACTCTTTAACTCATTTTTCCCTTTAATGGTTGCCTTTTTCTGAATTTTAGGAGTGTTCCTCGCCCTTTCGCGATGTTTTACGCCACAAAAACAACTCTTTTAGGTGTAATTTCAAATTAGCGTTGTTTTTGATAGCAAGTTCCATCATTCCGATGCAACGCTTTTCCGCTTTTCAGACAATTTGCGTTGTTTTTCACGTTTTCGTCTCTATCCACACGCAACGCACAACACAGTAACACACAGCACAGCCGCCACGCAACTTAGCCATCACACAACTTAACCGCCATACAACACGAATGCGTCAAATCCAATGATTATACGTTGCCACGGTTCCAATCAGATTAATCGCAAACCCAAACACCAAAATCACCGTATTCCACTGCACAAACTTTTCACCCTTTGGTTTCCAAAGTGCCAGACCAAAGAACAAATATGGCATCATATCAAGCAGGTACCGGTTGCCAAACTGCCAGCCGCCAAGCGTTTTATGGCAGCATATAATCAGCAGATGCAGCACTGCTAAAATCGGAAGCATAACAAGCAGCGTCAAATTTCCCTCTCTCTTTTTCACCAGCGCATATATCCAAACACCAATCATGGTAATAAAAATCGGCGCAATCAGCCAAAACGCCATTCCATCCGATGAGAAAAACGAAAGCGCACCACCGTTTCCCCCTGCTGCCGGCAGACGCAGATAATGCATTAAATTTTCTTTTAAATAAGAAAGATTAAACTGACCAGTCGTAGTTCTCGTAAACTCCGGCAGATAATTATGTCCAAATTCCGTGATATTGCCGAAGCGGGCATAATTAAGCGCCATATACGAAATTGCAATCGCACCACAGCCAATCGCCCAGTACCATTTATCTTTTACAAGCTGCCATACTGTTCCTTCCGGATTTTCCTTTTTGTACCCTTTCACCAAAAGATAACCTAAAAGAATTCCATAGAGTGCAAGCATCGGGCGACACCCAACGGCACACGCCCAAAACGCTAACGACAAACCACCTTTTTGACGCAGCGCATAATACAGTGCCATTAAACTAAGCGTAAAACTCATGCTCTGAGCAATAAACCAGACATAGCCGTTCATCCCGACAAAAAGATAACCGGACGCAAAATAGAGCATAAGCACCCAGAACAATGCATGCTGCTTTTCAAGAGAAACCTCTCGGTAAAGTTTAATCGCGTACACACATCCGGCAATAGTGACCAAAAGAGCAATCAAATGGTCCGGCGTATTGGTACCAAAAATCATAACAAAAGGAATCAACACATAAGAGGGAAATGGAGGAAAACTAACAAAATACTTTCCCTGATAAATAGCAAGTTCAAGCCATGGATAGTCCTGCCCTAAATCAAGCCTTCCTTTTAGCCACGAATCCGTTTGCAATGCATACGAATTGTACGGATTACTCTGCCATGGCCACTGTCCGGTAAATGCCGCAATCACCCAAAACGTACCAAGTAACGCAAGCGGCACAATGACATAAATCCAATCCACTTTTTCAAGCCATTTTTTCATACTCTCTCCTCCTATTTATCCTCGTAATGCTCCAGAAAATGATGTTTTACACCATCTTTTTTATAGGCAATTACCGTATCTAGATTTACATTTTCCACACTCTTAAAAATATTTCCCTCAATAAAAGGATTTGTCTTCTTCAAGTCATGAATCAGATTTTTAATTTCCAGTCGTTTCGAGCGGGTTTCCTCGTTATCGCATGTTGTACAAGTGTCCGTAAATTTGCACGCACACTGAATAAACTTCAAATCATTGTAGTCGCGCCATGCCTTAATGTCATCTTCACGAACAAGATACAACGGACGAATCAACTCCATCCCCTCAAAATTTGTGCTGTGGAGTTTCGGCATCATCGTCTGCACCTGCGCCCCATAGAGCATTCCCATCAAAATCGTTTCGATAACATCGTCGTAATGATGTCCAAGTGCAATCTTATTGCAGCCAAGTTCTCTCGCAAAATTATACAAATGGCCTCTCCGCATACGGGCACACAAATAACACGGCGATTTCTCAATATGATAAACCGAATCAAAAATATTCGATTCAAAAATCGTAATCGGCACATTCAGAATTTTCGCATTGTTCTCAATAACCTTGCGGTTTGCTTCGCTATAGCCGGGGTCCATAACAAGAAATTTTACATCAAATTCAAACTTGCTGAAACGTTTCAAGTCCTGAAAGCATTTCGCCATCAACATCGAATCTTTTCCGCCGGAAATGCAGACCGCAATTTTATCTCCCGGTTTTACCAATTCATACTGCGTAACCGCTTTCGTAAACTTCGACCAGATATTTTTCCGGAATTTTTTATGAAGACTCCGCTCCACTTCTTTCGCCTTGTCAACGGCAGCATCTTGTTCTTCCATTTGACGAAAACGCGCCAAAAGCCACGAAGTGTAACCGCCCTGAAGGCTCACGGCATCGAACCCTTCTTCACAAAGTTTTTCCGCAACACCTACACTGGTCTCGCCTCTGCTGCAGCAAATAACAAGTTTTTTTGTCTTATCCACCTCAGGACTTGCCGAAATTTCATCTTTATCTAAATGCAACGCTCCATCTATGGCACCTCTAGCCACTTCCTGCTCACCGCGAATATCAACAATCTGATAAGTTTCCGGGTTCATTGCAAATAATTCATCTACTGTAATACTCATATTAACGCCGCTCACTTTCCGTCTGACACAAGTCTTTAACCACCTCACCGGCAATAATAAGCCCCGCAGCCGAAGGTACAAATGCTGTACTTCCCGGAATATCCCGGCGCTCCGTGCACTTATGCTTTGCCCCCGGCGGACAGATGCAGTTTGTCCGCCAGCTGATTGCCATGTCCTCAATCGGGCGTTTTGGCTGTTCTTCCGAATACACCACCTTGAGTTTCTTCACACCGCGTTTCTTCAACTCGCGCCGCATTACTTTTGCCAGCGGACACACTTTTGTTTTATAAATATCCGCAACACGGAAACCGCTCGCATCTAACTTATTACCGGCACCCATACTGCTGATAATCGGTGTATTTGTCTCCTTCGCACGCAGGATTAACTCAATCTTTGCCGTCACCGTATCAACCGCATCAATCACGTAGTCATATTCCTCAAACGGAAATTCTGCTGCATTTTCCGGCAAAAAGAAGCACTTATGAACATTTACGACAGCATCCGGGTTGATATCTAAAATTCGTTCTTTCATGACATCCACCTTGTACTGTCCAACTGTTTTCCTCGTAGCAATAATCTGCCGGTTCAGATTCGTCAGACAGACTTTATCATCATCAATCAAATCAAATGTAAACACGCCGCTGCGAACAAGCGCTTCACATACATAGCCACCGACACCGCCAACTCCGAAAACTGCCACTCTGGCATTTTTCAAGCGTTCCATACCTTCTTTTCCCAACAATAATTCCGTTCTTGAAAACTGTGTCAACATCTTAGTTTCATCCTTTTCTTATCGCAACTGTTTCCGCATTTGTAAATACATTATATACCGGGTTAATTCGTACAAAATACTCCGAAAGTCCCAGTTTCTTTCCAATATTTGTTTTTAAATCTTCCTTGTTCTGATCTGTGAGATTATTATAGGTAATCGGGTAAACCGATCCAGGCCCGCTGTTTTTCCATGCAATGCACTGAATTGCGCGTCCCATGCCGCTGAGTGTGTTATTTTTAATCGAAACATTGACACCACCGCTCACCAAAATACCACGGGTATCACTTTTTCCTTTTTGTTTTACATTGGAAATAACATTGTTCTCCAACACAGAATCTGACCAGTTCATCACGCGTACCGGCGAATCCCAGAGCATATTTTCAATGCGGTTATTTCGCAAAACAATGTTCTTATGATAAATCTGCTCTTCACCATTCGCACTATATTTATGAGTTCCAATCGCACGTCCCAGATTCGAGAATTTGCAGTTTGCAATTGTCACATTCTGATTCGGTGTCTTGTCATACGTGGACCAGTCATTGTGGAATCCCTGCGTTTCGCGGTCAGGCGTATCCAGATTGATTGCCTCTTTTACATAATCTGAATTTTTCTTCACATTTTTAAAAGTACATCCGGTAACCGAAACATTTGCAGATGCATCCATTTCAATAAAATGTCCTACATTTACATTTTTAAAATTAATTTTTTCAATTGTCACGCCATCATTATGTGCCACATCAAAAGCAATGCCGTATTTCATGTATTTCATGTCAATTGAAACACCGCCTTTGCCGACAAAGTGAATGTTTTTCTCACCATTATAGGCACTGTAAACACCTTTCTTTTTCGCATTTGATGGGCGAATCAACTGGAACAGCGTAATCGCTGCCGGCATCTTTTTCTTATTCGTCTTCGTTCCTTTTACAATTTTAACGCCCTTTTCAAAAATAATCGTAACATTCGATGGCACATGAATGGTATTGGTAATGGTATACGTTCCCTTTTTCAAAATAAGTGTTCCTTTTCCTTTTTTCTGGAATTTCTCCATATAGGAACGAATGGTAAAATACATCCTTGTTTTTTTATTATATAAGGAAGATTTTGTAAACTTCGATGCTTTCAATGGCTTGCTTTTTGCTGTGATTTTATACACCTTTCCCTGTTTATAATCTTTCGCTTCCGTTTTTACTGCGCAGACGCTCATGGCAAGTACAAAAAAAAGTGCTGCCGTCAGCATATGAAGTCCCATCTTTTTCCCTTTTTGATTTCTCATGTAGTTCATCCTCTCTTTTTGACTTTTTATACAAAATCTGCTATCGTGTAAGATAGTTGCTTAATGTTTTTACGGTTGACAAGGAGATAACAATGTCAAATTTACGCTCACATCTTACCAAAAGCGATTTTATATTAATTTTATTTTTATTATTCATCGGCATCGGCATTACCGTCTGGATTTATTATCCAAAATCCACACCTGCCTCAACCGTTGAAGTTCGTGAAAATGGAAAATTGATTCTATCCTTACCCCTGTCAGAAAACACAAAACAAACGATTCGCTGTACAGACGGAGGAAGCAATCAATTCCTTATTCAGGATGGCGCCGTTACTATGACGGATGCAGACTGTGGTGACAAAACCTGTGTCAAAACCGGCTCAATTAAAGAAGCCGGACAGTCGATTGTCTGTCTGCCGCACCGTCTTGTCATAACCATTACGGATTCTTCTTCGGATTCTGCACCGGATGCTATTGTACGATAATACCAAACAGGAGGCTTATATGAAACCGCACATCCACACAATCACTGAACTTGCTATTTTTACCGCCATCGCTTTCATATTCAGTTATATTGAAAGTCTTTTTCCGCTTCCTATCCCATTTCCGGGAATCAAACTGGGGCTTGCTAATCTGGTTATTGTACTTGTTTTGTACAAAAACGGCTTCTACCAGGCGCTTACCGTAAGCATTGTACGAGGACTGTTAAACGCTTTTACCTTTGGCAGTCTGTTCGGATTTCTATACAGCCTCGCCGGAAGCATACTTAGTCTTATTATTATGAATTTGTTGAAAAATAAAACCCACTTACACATTTCCACTTTCGGAGTTAGTGTTGCAGGCGGAATTACACATAACATCGGGCAGTTTGCCGTAGCCGCATGGCTTGTGGGGCCTTCTGCCATCCTTCCTTATTTTCCTTTTTTGTATTTCTCCGGCTTAATTGCCGGCGGTCTGATTGGTGCCTTTGTTCTGCTTTGCCGACAAAGAATCCCTCTCTTTAACAGTACGAATTAAACAGCATACCGCTAAATGCAGATGCCTGATAAGCAGTTCCAATGTCGCTCTGATATAAATGTGCATAACTATAAACTTTCTTATCCACATACTCCATCGGATTCATACTCATCTGTTCTGCTTTCGATGCCAAATCCGTAATAAATTTCTCCGGTACTTTTATCTCTGCCTCATCTGAAAATGACAAGAAGCCATCAGAATCAATCGCAATTCCGGATTCAAACAATTCTGCCGTGTGTCCTTCTACGAGATAGCGCAGCTCACCACCCGGTCTCGACGGCTTATGATTTTCCTCGCCATACTCGTCACTGCGTTTGAGCAGACCATTGTACAACGACAAGACGCGGTTCATGTTATCCTCCACGTCCTCACTTCGCCCATTAAGCACATCCTGCGAAGCTTCCGAAAGTTCCATCGACATTTCCTTCACATTCAGCGCATACGCCTGCGTGTCCGCAGAAAGTTTCACCATAACAAGCGGATTTGCATTATTCAGGCTGACAATGCTTTTATATTTATTTTTTAATTCTCTTTTGTTGTGAATACTGTTTTTTGGTGACACTTCCGGCAGGAAGCCCCCAAGATATAAATTATATGCCGCTATCATAATCATCACGCCTTCCGTGGCTGTTCAAATTTCTCCTCTTATGTGTAATCATAAGTCTAATGATTCATTATCATTGTAAATCATTTTTCTGCAAAATGCAAATAAAATCTCCTTTTGTCCAAAAGCAGAAAAAGACACCGTTTCAGACCACGATGTCTTTTTCTTTTCGTATATTACACGATATTTGCTTTTTTGCCAAGTCCCTTTCCCTGAAACAATTTCCGGTATTTTTTTAGTTTTTTCTTTGGAACCTGAATTTTTAATTTAACATTTGTTTTTTTGAATGCCTGCTTACCGACCTTTGTTATCTTTGTTGACAAGACCTTTATTTTCTTTAATTTTGACATTTTGTAAAACGCTTTTTTGCAAATTCCGGTTACGGCATATTGATACCCTTTATAAGAAACTGTCTTGGCTATCGTAATACTTTTCTTTGTCTTGTTTGCCACTCCGAGAACGGATACCGTCTTTACCTTTCCGGAAGACGTTGTAATTACATATTTCACCCCACCTTTTTTGATTATGGTTCCTTTTTTCGGAAGTTTTGTCTTTGCGGCAGGTGTACCGGCAACCGGCTGACTGACACCTGGTTCTTCTGTCTGTTTTGGTTCTTCTGTCTGTTTCGGTGCTTCTGTTGGGGCAGCGGTTGGTGTTGCTGTCGGAAGCGGTGTTGGTGTTGCATCCGGCACTGACTTTTCAACAAGTGACGTTTGTGCTGTCATAAGTTCAACCGTACATTTTTGAACCTGTTCCCCAGTTACCGCCGGCGTAATTATCGCTTGTTCACCTGCCAAAATTGCATTTTTTAGTGCAGTTGCCGATACCTCTTCATACTTGGCTGCATCAATTTTTTTCGCCTTATCTAATTCATCCTTTAGAAAACCAACCAGCTCGTCTATTGTCACAAATTCTCCTGTCATAACGGCATTTTCCGCATGCATAACAAATGAAGAACCATCCAGTGCTTCCTGCTTTCCATTTACCTTAAAGGAACCTATTTTCAAATAGTATCCTTCATCTGCCTTTACACTTACCTTTACAATGTCACCAGCATGATATGTGGATTTTTCTCCACTTATCTGACCATGCTTCGTATTTGTATCCATGGAAACTTCATATGCTGTAATCATTTTATTATACACAACATCTGCCCAGCGTTTTCCGTGTTCAATCAAACCAAGTTTGCTCAGATGAAGATTATCCGTGTGTCGATACTCACCCTGTAAATCATCGGTCGTTGGTCCCACAAAAATAGTTTCATCGTTGCAGGCCGCACGCTGGGTCTCTTTCATGGATTCCATTTTCTTCGTATTATTGTAATTGCTCCATGCATAGGAAACCTGCGCAATGCACCAATTCAAATTATATCCGGCATCTTCTCTTGTCTGTGCAATTAACTGCTGTAAAGAAGCCAGATATTTTTCGCGCTTTGTTCCATCCGTATCAGCCTCTCCCTGGTGAAGCAAAAAAGCACGATACCCATATGGCTTCAAGTCATTAATTGCATTTTTAATTGCAAAATAATGTTTTGTACGAAGTTCCTCAATTTTAGCAGAACCAACACCCGTTGATACAAAGCCAACCGGAACACCAGTCTTCTGTGTCAGGGCGTCTCCCATGGAAGGCCATGCGGAGCCACCGCCATTACCGGTATTAAATCCACTTTCACTCGGCTGACTGTCCTCACAATGCTGCCACGTGTTAGTATTCGGATTATATGCTGATACTAAATCTGATTGAGCAGTTGTTTTTTCGCCTCCAAAGTTACAGGAATTTGACTGTCCACCGGTAATAAAAACTTCACCGACTCCAACTTTTTCTACTGTTTTACTCTCACTTCCCGCATTTACAATCAATGTATACCAGCCACCTCCGGGTACATTTGCAATACTTCCTTCATATGTATTACCTTCCCCTTTGGTTAAAACCGCCGTTTTTCCTAATTCTTTATCTCCGTCATAAAGTTTTGCCGACACCTCCCCGGTTCCACTGTACTCAATAGAAACCTTTACGTTGGCATAATTGTTATTGTCCCTTTGATAAATTGCGCGCTCGGTAGGAATTTTAACCTCCAATTTTTCCGCCGCTTTTCCCGACTGCGGCGCAAAACAAATCCCCGCCATCATTGCCATCGTAATCACCGACCATTTCATGATTTTTTTTAATTTCATTAATACTCTCGCTTTCCTTTGATAACGAAAGAGACCTGCAAAAAGAGCAGGTCTCTTTCATCGCAAATACTATTTTACAAATGTTATCTTAGTAATCGTCACAGAGCCTGCGTACCCTGCCTTTCCGGCATTGATTACAACAAACGGTTCTGTACCCTCTTCTTTTTTCACATTGGAAAGATTTACCTCAAAATATCCTTCTGATGTAACACCATACTTAGGATCTGTTACATCTTTACCATTCACTTTATGACCAACAATTCCGTGGAATTCGAAAGTCGGATCGGATGCTGTAAATTCAATCTGGCATTTTGAATATTGCTTAAAATCAATATCACTCGGAAGCATAACTTTTGCTGTTGGAGCCCACTGTGCCAGTCCGCTTTCCACATAACTTACAGCCTTTGGAAGTTCCGACACAAGACTATCTTCTCCTGCTGTTACCGACAGATACGTAAATGTTCCTTTAAATCCGGCAGTTCCTGTGCCTACATGAACATAAACCTTATCATCCGCACCGATTTTCTTCATGTCATCAGCAGTCAATGTTAGATTTACCTCGCCGCCTGTCTTGCCATAGTAATCTTTAATTGCCGGGGAATTCCATTTGTCACCGGTCTTTAATCCAATGTTAAATCTCTGTGTATCTTTTACGTCAGTATCTCCTTCCATCGCTGTGTACTTTATCGAAATAGTTGTTCCTTCTTTACTCAATTTTGACTTATCAATCTCAAAAATTCCCATAGAAGCATACAGAGCAAATCCATTAGGTACATACGTATAAGATGCACCTGCTCCTAAATCATCACCTTCTAAAACAAGGTCAGAAGCGACTACCGTAACATCATATTTGTCATATGTAACAATGCCGGTATCGGTTGTAATTGTTGCTTTAATCGTTGCCGTTCCTTCTCCAACCGCCGTTACTGTTGCCGATGCGCCACTTGCACTAACCGTTGCTACCTCTTCATTGGAGCTTGTCCAAACAATATCACCGGTTACCGCACATCCAGTAGTGCTTACACTGGCATTTAAATCAAGAGTATCTCCCTCTTCCAAATCAAGTCCTGCCGCACTTCCTGTCGCTGTTACCACAACCGCAGCACTTCCGCTTGCCACACCAGGTGTTGGTGTCGGTTCTTCTGTTGGTGTTGCTGTTGGCTCTGGCACATCATCTTTTCCCATAAGAATAATGGAATAAATATTAAAATTGCAATTTGGTAAATCGTCACCATCCGTATGATATGCATTGTATTTCAAGCGAATACCGTAAGCAAGTGTTCCCTCTGCCAAATCAGCTGCCAAATCATCACTAATCTGGAATTCAAACACTTGTGCTTTACCAGCTTCTGTAATAGCATTGTACTCACTGTAGCCATCAAATACGTCGATTCCACCACCCCATACATTTGCCGGATTGCTCTTCAGCAATTCACAAACAACAGGTGTATTTGCTGTATCTGATGACGCTACAATACGAATGGATTTGTATTTGGATAAATCAATTCCGGACTTGTCTGCATTGGTCCAGTATGCTACACCACCACCGCTAAATTCTCCGGTCGATGTATAGCTTACACCATTTCCTTCATAATAAGTAATGGTATCTTCCAATACTGAATTCTGCCCGTATTCGTTTTCTTTTGTCAGGTCAACTTTAACGTCGTTTTTACCAAGATCCGGAAGCGGCATTGGTGTTGGTGTCGCTGTTGGCTCTGCCGATGGTTCTTCTGTCGGCGTTGCTGTTGGCGTTACCGACGGTTCTGTTGTTGATGTTGCAGTCGGTGTCGCTGTTGGCTCTTTTACCGGTTCTTTTGTTGGACCATTCGTTGGACCGTTTGTCGGTTTGTTTGTAGTCTTAGCCGGTTCTGCGGTAACAACAACTTTTTTTGCACTGCTTACTTTCACCGTAAGCGTCTTTTTCACTTTTTTCTTTCCATTCTTCATTTGAACGGAAATTTTTGCAGTTCCTTTTTTTAAGCCTTTAATTGTTGCTCCCTTTTTGGATTTCTTTGTGAGTTTAACAATTTTGGCTGCTTTTTTTGTTACTTTCCAAGTAACTTTTTTTGCATTTTTTACTGTCACCTTTTTTGTTTTCCCCACTGTAACGGAAACCTTTGTTCTACTCAATTTTGGTTTTTTTGCTTTTGCATCAGCAGATACGCCCGACATCTGCGGCACAAGCAGGGCAGCTGTTAATAACAGTGCAAGCCCCTTTGCACGAAATACATTTTTTCTCATGCTCTGATTCCTCCTTTTTGACTTTTCCATCAAAACCCCAAAAAAGCAAAATACTGCCACTGTTTTCACAATGACAGTATTTTTAGTTATAAGAGTTTGTTTTGAGGGAAAGTAAATATTGATTTACTTGAGTATTAGTATAACTCACTTCCTGCAGCAAATCCATGATATATCTTGAACGAAAATTGATTTATCATGCACACTTTACGGCCGAACCAAATGTTCTTTACGATAATGGCTTGGAGAACATCCTTCATGCTTTTTAAATTGGCGGCAAAAATGCTCTACATTGCGATATCCACACTGCATACTAATTTCACCAACATCAAAGGCACTTCGAAGTAAAAGCATCTTTGCCCGAATCATCCGACTCTCAATCACTTCTGAAATACATGAAACATTTGCAAAATTTTTATACACTTTCTGAAGCGAGCGTGGACTTAGATTTATCCGCTCTGCCATCATTTCCAACGTCCAGTCATATTCCGGATGTGCATAAATATCCCCGCGCAGTTTTTCTAAGAGCGGCTGATACCTGGAGCCTTGCTTAGGAAATGCATAATCATGAAACCAGTGGAAAATAATATGCATCAAATTCGAAATAATATATTCTTCGCTTTTACTATGCCAATAATTCTCACAGGCAACCATATGCCAATAAACAAGAAAATAGTCATAATTTGAACAGAAAATAGGAACCCCAAATGGCACATAGCCTTCCGCAAACAATGGTTCATCACAATCAAATCGTATCCATGTGTATGTTAATCTTCCCTCTTTCGCATGATAATGAACTCTCTGTCCGGGCTTATAAATAATCCCGGTATGTGCCGGGTATGGACGCATTTCGCCATCCACTTCAATCATCGTATCGTTTTCAAACAACATCATCTCATACTCACCTTCAGCAAATACAAGATTATCCTCAAACCCCTCCGGCTTACATTCACGTTCGACTGCATATATAATTCGAAACATGTATTAAACACCTCCTCAACTATTAGTGCTATTATAACATGTCATTTTGAATTATAGCAACACAAAAAAGAACAACACACCACAATCTTCTATGGTATGCTGTCCTTTTATACATCTACAAAACAATACTATTACTTTTTAAAGCTCCAAGAATCCATACGAACATCCAGTGTATCAAACTCAAAATAAATGGTATGCTTTCCTGTCAGCTTTTTACCGAGTTTCTTTGTAACCGTCTGGTAAGAATCCGATGTGGAATCACCAAGTTTCATGGTAATTTCAGATGCTCCATCCGTTCCAAAATCAACATCCGCTACACCAATATAAGCACCAATCTTTCCATTGTATACGGAATAATTTACGGCCCAGTCTTCATTGGACGCTTTTTCATTATTAATAACAGTTCCTACCGTATCTGCCATCGCAAATGTTTCTGCCTCAACCGTCTCATAAGGATTGATTGTACCAATCGATGATACACCGGTCTTTGTCATCTTTGTATCGGCAATTGTTCCATCCGCATTTGTAAAATCTCCATTGTCACCAAGATTTAACTCATTTACATAAGTCGTACGGTAATCCTGTTTCGTACCGACTGCTATTGTGTCTTTCTTCGTATGATAAAATGCATACAGTTTACCATTAAACTGTGTAAAACAGTGATGGTTATTACCGGTTACTCCAAAATATGTACCCGGATTTTTCAAAACACAGCCAACATATTTAAAGTCACCCATTGGGCTGTCACTTACCATTACCGCAATGTTTGCCGTCGGGCAGTCTGCACGGTCAATGGTAACACCGTCAATGCTTCCGGTCCAGTTTGTGCAGTAACTGTAATAATACTTATCTCCGATTTTGTTAATACCGGAATCTTCAAACATGAATGGTGCATCAATCGTTTTTGCATCCCCATCTACACTAGTCATATCGTCACTAAGTTTTACAACTCGTGCACATTTAGGATTGCGGATAAAGTCTTCTTTCTTTCCATCGGTATTACCAATACCACCAAAATAAAGGTAGCCGGTTCCATCATCGTCAACCAAAACTGCCGGGTCAAAGAGCCATCCAATTTCAGATTCTGCACAGCCGGTAATAGAGCGGTCAATAATTGGTTTTCCAATCGGATCCGTCCAAGGACCGGTTGGGCTGTCTGCCGTCAATACACCAATACTGCTTGCGTTGTTCGCAAAATACAGGAAGAATTTCTCTTTGCCGTTAATCTTCTTATGACATACTGCAGGTGCCCATGAATTTGCCGACCATTTCGCAGCTCCTTTACTTCCGGATACTGCAATCGTTCCATGATCTGTCCAGTTCACCATATCGGCAGAAGAATAGCAGTTCAATGATTTAATTTTGCTGTAGTTATTATCTGCATTAGCTGCTGCCTCGTACTGCTGAGAATCATTTGTTCCATAAACATACACTCTTCCGTTGTATTCCATAGCCCACGGATCCGCTGTCAAACGGGAGGTCATAATCGGATTACCGATTTTCCCTTTAACAAGTCCTGTACTAAGATCCGGAACGCCTGCATCTTTATCCGCTGTTTTTGCAACTCCTGTCATGGTTACCTCATCCAGGTAAAAGTCCATATCATTATTGGATTGGTACACAGACTGCCAGTAAATCAAGATCGTTCCCGTGTGCTCCGGCACCTTCATAGTTGCCTCACATTTTGTCCATGTAGAATCCGAAAGTTCAACGGACGTAATTGAATCGTAATGAGTGGACTCATCATCCCCAACATACTGCATGGAAAGATCCAGTTTCTGATCCTCTCCTGTTTCCTGCTTTGCATAAAAAGAAATCGCATATTCATTGTCTGTTTCAACCAAAGAAGAAACATCAATTGAAGCACCATGCCAGTCTGCTGTACGTCCTGTTACTTTAGCACTTTTCTTTGTGTTATTTGCTCCATCATCAACGACTGAAATAGAAGCTGAACCACGAGAAGCGATTGGCTCATATTCGCCCTTTTCCATGTCCGCATTAACAAGCACTGCCGGTGTTGGTTCCGGTGTAGCATCTGCTGATTTTGTCGGTTCCGGTGTCGGCATATGTCCAAATCCGTCTGCCTCTGCAACCAAATTAGAATCCTTAATTTCGTCCGTATACACTTTTACCGATGTGCCTTTTACAACAGGTGTCGGTGTTGCTTTTGCCGGATTTGGCTTTTCTGTTGCTTTCGCTGTAGCCTTTGCCGTAGGTTTTGTCGTATTTACTACGTTTTTATCCGGTCCTTT
The DNA here is from genome assembly GCF_003435975.1 of Clostridium sp. AF36-4. Lineage (NCBI taxonomy): Bacteria > Bacillati > Bacillota > Clostridia > Eubacteriales > Clostridiaceae > Clostridium > Clostridium sp. AF36-4. The sequence continues at coordinate 29,922 of NZ_QTVH01000004.1, forward strand.
TTTCCTCGTCACTGTTACCTTAACAGTTCCAAGTTTTCTCGTTTTTCCGTTCTTTTTAACTTCTTTTACCGTAATCTTGGCTGTCCCCTTCTTCTGACCGGTCACAACACCCTTTTTCGATACTTTGGCAACCTTTTTCTTGTTACTCTTAAATGTGTACTTGCAGGATTTTTTCTTGTTTGCAATTTTAATTGTTTTCTTCTTTCCTACCGTAACACTAATCTTTTTTGTCTTTAATTTTGCTTTTTTCGCTTTTGCCCCTGCATCCGGCGCTGTCATCCCGCCAAGTGTCATTGACAAAGCTAAAATCCCCGATAAAACAACTCCACTAACTCGTTTCCATTGTTTCATGGCAGTTCCTCCTTTACATTATATAGTTTTTATATTTTGTTTATAATAACACAAAAAGAAGTTCCCTGCCATGATGATAAACGTATTGTTTTTGATATATTCGGCACACTTATTTAAGCAGCAACATCGGATTTACCGTGGTTTTATTCTCCTTCACTTGAAAATAAAGGTTTGTTCCTTCTTCTTTATAATACTTTGTCGGCTCTGCAATTTTCCCGAGGACCTGTCCTTCCGAAACCATATCACCTTTACTTACAGAAACATCTTTTAACTGTCCATAAACAACTGTAAAACCATCACCAATTGATATCGAAACCGTACGACCGGTTTCTTCAGAAGTTTCCACCGATTCCACGATACCATCCGCACTCGCTTTTACATCCATTCCTTCTTTGGCTTCTATAAGAAGTGCCGGATTTGTGCGGTACTGTGCCAGTGTCTTAAAATATACCACTTTGTCTGCGCTGTACTCCATCAGCACATCGCCTTTTATTGGCCAGGAAAGGCCCTCTTCCTGATTAAACGATAATTGCTTTTTCGCAGGTTTTGCATTGGTCTGTACAGATTTTTTCTTACGTTTTTTTGTTTTCTTTTCTTTTACCTCGGAATTTGCATGATTGCTGGACGCTTCTTTCGTCTCCGGTGTTGCCGCCGCGGTCGCCTGCGGGGGATTACTCGCCGAAGCCACCGGCTCCTTTTGTTCACTGCGGTTCATATTGATGCATAACGCCGCAAAGGCGCCAATTGCAGCAATGCCACAGGCTAATGATATATAGAATCCTTTTTGTTTAAAAAACATACTATCACCTCACAAAAATTGTTTGATGATAGTATGTTCGATTTTAAAATAATTTATTCAATTTTATTACAAAGTAACTTTCTCCAAATGCCAAATCTCTTTCGCATATTCTTCGATGGTGCGGTCGGAAGAGAATTTACCGCATTTAGCAGTCTGGAGCATTGCCATCTTCGCCCATCGCTCCTCATCGCGGTATGCTTCTTCTACTTTCTTTTGTGCCGCCTCATAAGAACGGAAGTCTTTCAAAATAAAGTACTGGTCCGCACGCTCATAGCCGTTTGTCTCAAGCAGAGAATTGTAAATCTCACGGAACAAATCAAGATTTTCAGGGGAATATGTTCCATCAATCAACTGGGTAAGCACGGCACGGATATCCGAATCCATGTTGTAAATTTCTTTCGGATCATACTGGTTATTATGCTCGAAATCAATTACTTCCTGTGAGGAAAGGCCGAAGATGAAAGCATTTTCCTCGCCTACTTCTTCTACGATTTCAACATTGGCACCATCCATTGTTCCGAGGGTAGGTGCACCATTTAGCATAAATTTCATATTACCGGTACCGGATGCCTCTTTACTTGCAGTTGAAATCTGCTCTGATACATCAGCAGCAGCAAAAATGATTTCTGCATTGGACACACGGTAGTTTTCAATAAATACAACTTTGATTTTTCCTTCAATTGAAGCGTCATTGTTTACTACGTCAGCAACACTGTTAATCAGTTTGATAATTGCCTTTGCACGGCGGTATCCGGCAGAAGCTTTCGCACCAAAAATGAAAGTACGAGGATACATATCCATACCCGGATTTTTCTTCAACTGATTATACAAATACATAACATGCAAAATGTTAAGCAGCTGGCGTTTGTACTCATGCAGACGTTTTACCTGTACATCGAAAATCGAATGAGGGTCTACTTCAACACCATTGTGCTCCTTAATATACTTCGCAAGACGAACTTTATTCTGGAACTTGATATTCATAAATTCCTGCTGCGCTTTTTTATCATCCACAAAAACAGAAAGTTTATCAATTTTAGACAAGTCTGTAATCCACTCATCACCGATTTTGTCTGTTACCCATGCAGCAAGTTTCGGATTTCCATGAAGCAGGAAACGACGCTGTGTAATACCATTTGTCTTGTTATTAAATTTCTCCGGCATCATTTCATAGAAATCTTTTAATTCCTGATGTTTCAAAATTTCCGTATGAAGCCTTGCCACACCATTTACCGAAAATCCGGCAGCGATAGCAAGATGTGCCATCTTGACCTGACCATCATAAATAATTGCCATACTTTTTACTTTATCCTGATTATCCGGATACTTTGCCTGAATCTCATTCTGGAAACGACGGTTAATTTCCTCGGTAATCTGATAAATTCTAGGAAGCAGACGGGAGAATAACTCAAGCGGCCATTTCTCCAATGCTTCCGCCATAATTGTATGGTTTGTATAAGCACAGGTACGGGTTGTGATATCCCACGCATCATCCCACTCAAGACCATATTCATCTAACAAAATACGCATCAATTCAGGTACTGTTACCGTTGGATGGGTATCATTTAACTGGAAACATACTTTTTCCGGAAGACCATGAATATCATTGTGGTTTTCCATATACTTCATAATCGCACGCTGCACGCTTGCCGATACAAAGAAATACTGCTGTTTCAAGCGAAGCTCTTTTCCTGCCATATGGTTGTCATTTGGATACAGCACTTCACAAATAGTACGGGCAAGGTTCTGCTGCTCAACTGCCTTCTGATAATCACCTTTATCAAAAGAATCCAGATTGAACGTATCAATTGCCTCAGCATCCCAGATACGAAGTGTGTTTACAATGTGGTTTCCGTAACCGACAACCGGCAAATCATAAGGCACTGCCATTACGGACTGATAATTTTCCTGTACAAAACGATCCCTTCCGGTCTTTTCGTCTTTTCTTACCGCTACATAACCGCCAAAACGTACTTCAACGGCATATTCCGGACGCTTCATCTCAAATGGATTACCATCTTTTAACCAGTCATCCGGTGCTTCAATCTGGAAACCATTTTCGATTTTCTGCTTGAACATACCATATTTGTAGCGGATACCACAGCCATAAGCCGGATACCCAAGTGTAGATAAGGAATCCAAAAAGCAGGCTGCCAAACGTCCAAGACCACCATTACCAAGAGCTGCATCCGGCTCTTCATCCTCAAGCAAGTCTAAGTTTACACCCATCTCGTCAAGTACCTCGCGTACAACTTTGTCCTCTTTGAGGTTGATAATCATGTTACCAAGTGCACGACCCATCAAAAACTCCATGGACAAATAGTAAACTGTCTTCACATCCTTTTTCTCATAGGCTTTGTGCGTTGCCATCCAGTCATCAACTACGATATCTTTGACTGCATAAGAAACTGCCTGAAACAACTGCTGTGGAGTTGCCTCTTCAACCGAACGGCGGAACAACAATTTCATGTAGTTCGAAATGTTATTCTTCAATTCCTTTTTCTTTTCCTTTTCCGTTACAAATGCCATAAATTACCTCTCTTTCTGTAACAAACTCTTCGTTACGCTTCCACTTTTGTAACACCCAGTGTAACAGCCTCACCGTTAATTTTCCAATCTGCGGTGTAACCTTCTACTTTATCCAAAATAACCTCATCTGCCAAAACATCGGCTTTAATCTGAGATTCATTTGCTTTGATGATTTCTTTAATCTTATCATTTCCCTGCTCGTAAACACGGATATGGTCAACCACTTCAAAACCTGCATCTTTACGCATGGTCTGAATTTTACTGATAACCTCACGCACAAATCCTTCCTCGATTAACTCCGGTGTCAGGTTTGTATCCAATACAACGGTAATACCGTGATCTTCCTCGCTCACATAGCCATCCATCTGTGCCGTTTCTACCAGCAAATCCTCTGTTGCCAGCACTTCATCTACGCCGCCAACCGTAACAGTCACTTCACCGGAAGCATTCAACGCATCCATCGTAGCATTGCCATCTAATCCGGCAAGCACTTCTTTCAATTCGTTCAAACGGCTTCCGAAACGGCGTCCGAGAGTACGAAGCTGCGGCTTAAACTGATATGTCGTAAATTCTTTTGTATCATTGGTAAATACAACTTCTTTTACATTCAGCTCATCTGCAATGATTTCTTTATAGAAATCGGACAATTCGCCTTCTGCCTTTACATACATTTTTCCAATTGGCTGACGGTTTTTGATATTTGCTGTATTACGGCATGCACGGCCAAGAACAACAATGTCCAAAAGCTGTTTCATCTGTGTCTCAAGTTCTTTGTCAATCCATTCTTCCTTAACTTTCGGAAAATCACACAAATGAATACTTTCCGGTGCTTTTGAATCCAGATTGCACACAAGATTCTGATAAATGCTCTCGGTCATAAATGGAATCATCGGAGCTGCTGCCTTACTGATTGTTACAAGTGCCGTATACAAAGTCATGTAGGCATTCATTTTATCCTGCTCCATGCCTTTTGCCCAGAAACGATCACGACAGCGGCGCACATACCAGTTACTCATATCTTCCACAAAACTCTGCAATGCTTTTGCGGTCTCCGGAATTTTGTAGTTGTCAAGGTCCTCATCAACTTCTTTAACCGTCGAATACAGACGGGACAAAAGCCAGCGGTCCATAATCGAAAGTTTCTCATATTCTAATGTATGCTCGGTTGGATTAAACTGGTCAATCTCCGCATACAACACATAAAAGGCATATGTGTTCCACAGTGTACCCATGAATTTACGCTGTCCCTCGGTAACCGCTTTTCCATGGAAACGGTTCGGCAGCCATGGTGCACTGTTTACATAGAAATACCAGCGGATTGCGTCTGCTCCATAATTTTCCAGAGCATCAAACGGATCTACGGCATTTCCCTTACTCTTACTCATCTTCTGTCCATTTTCATCCTGCACATGTCCAAGAACAATTACATTTTCATAAGGCGCTTTGTTGAAAAGTAAAGTAGATTCTGCCATCAGCGAATGGAACCATCCACGTGTCTGGTCAACCGCCTCGGAGATAAACTGGGCCGGAAACTGTTTCTCAAACACGTCTTTATTTTCAAATGGATAGTGATACTGTGCAAATGGCATCGCACCGGAGTCAAACCAACAGTCGATTACTTCCGGTACACGGTGCATAACTTTTCCACAATCCGGACAGGTAAAGGTTACTTCATCAATGTATGGACGGTGGAGTTCTACCTCAGCGGCTTTTGGATCTCCGGCACGCTCTGCCAGTTCTTTTCTTCCGCCGATACATTCCTGATGTCCACATCCTTCACACTCCCAGATGTTTAATGGAGTTCCCCAATAACGGTTACGGGAAATTGCCCAGTCCTGAATATTCTCTAACCAGTTTCCAAAACGTCCTTTTCCAATTGACTCCGGAATCCAGTTTACAGTGTTATTATTTTTAATCAAATCGTCTTTTACTGCTGTTTCACGGATATACCAGGATTCTCTTGCATAGTAAATCAACGGTGTATCACAGCGCCAGCAGTGTGGATATTCATGCTCAAACTTCGGTGCATCAAACAACTGTCCTCTGGCATCTAAGTCTTTTAATACCTCAGGGTCCGCTTTCTTTACGAAAATACCTGCAAATGGAGTCTCTTCTGTCAACTCGCCTTTTTCATTTACAAACTGCACAAAAGGAAGGTCATAGTTTCTTCCCACATTGGCATCATCTTCACCAAATGCCGGTGCGATATGAACAATACCGGTACCATCGGTCATCGTAACGTAAGTATCACAGGTTACGAAAAATCCTTTTTTGTTCTGCTTATCAGCACACTCTTTCGCGCAGGCAAACAATGGCTCATATTCTTTATGCTCTAATGCGGTTCCCGGGAAACTCTCTAACACTTCATAAGCCGGCTCATCATCTTTTGCCAGTTTACCAAGTACCGTATCCAAAAGATCCTGCGCCATATAATAAGTATAGCCATCTGCTGCTTTTACTTTACAGTAAGTATCATTCGGGTTTACACAAAGAGCCACGTTACTTGGCAGGGTCCAAGGTGTTGTCGTCCATGCAAGGAAATAGGCATCCTCACCTGTCACCTTAAAGCGGACAATAGCAGAACGCTCTTTTACGGTTTTGTATCCCTGCGCAACCTCCTGTGCGGACAACGGTGTACCACAGCGAGGGCAGTAAGGCACGATTTTAAATCCTTTATACAAAAGGTCTTTATTCCAGATTTCCTTCAATGCCCACCACTCAGACTCAATATAATTGTCATCATATGTGACATATGGGTCATCCATGTCAGCCCAGAAACCTACGGTATCGGAAAAGTCTTCCCACATACCTTTGTATTTCCAGACAGATTCTTTACACTGATTAATAAATGGTTCCATACCATATTCTTCAATCTGCTCTTTTCCATCCAGACCTAACAGTTTTTCTACTTCCAGCTCAACCGGCAGACCATGCGTGTCCCATCCGGCTTTACGCGGCACACGATAGCCTTTCATTGTACGGTAACGCGGAATCATATCTTTAATAACACGGGTCAATACATGACCAATATGCGGTTTTCCATTCGCCGTTGGCGGTCCATCGTAAAACATATACGTTGGTGCCCCCTCACGCAGTTTAATACTTTTGCGAAAAATATCTTTGTCTTTCCAAAATTTTTCTACTTCTTTTTCTCTCTCGACAAAATTCATGCCTGTTGATACTTTGTTATACATAGTTACCTCCATTAAAAAAAATAAAAAAGCTCCCATCCAACTAGGATGAGAGCCTAAACTTTCATTATACCACCTGTCTTCTACGTCAGGACTGTGAGTGTTTCACAAACCGAACATATATCTCTATAACGGGAGATACCGGCGTAGTCTACTGGATAAATACCGTTCGACTTTGCAGCTAAGGAGTGATATTCGCCTATGCTTACTGGTGCCGGATTCTCACTATCGCCGGCTCACTGAAACACTTCCACACAGGGTACTGTCTCCGTCAACGCTTTTCTCTATGAGCATTTTCATGATAGTACGATTATTTGCAATTGTCAAGAGTTTGTTATTTCTTGCCATCCAAATCAAATTCACTGACAATCTGATTTAAATTGTTAGCACTTTCTTCGCTATCCTGCATAAATGTTCCGGTTGCCTCAATCTTCCGAACCATCTCAGAAGTTTTCTCTGCAATGTCTGAAACACCGGTTGCCGACTCATTTACCGTCAGATTAATCTCTTCGATTGAATGAGAAATATCAGTAATCGCATCAACCAACGTAACAATTGAATGATTAATTTTAGTCATGCCATCTTCAAAAGCAGCAGCATCTTCGGAATACTTCTCGCCGACTTCCATAAATCCTTTGTAATCGCCAAGAACCGTATTTTCCAAAAAGTCCATCGCATTCTGTAAACAATCTACCATACCGCTTACTGCGTTATGTACCTCGCCAATAATGCTGTCGATATCACCAACTGCATTCTGGGTCTGTGTAGCCAAAGCACCGATTTCGGTTGCTACAACGGCAAATCCTTTACCGGCCTCTCCTGCTCTTGCTGCTTCAATGGAAGCATTTAAGGCAAGGAGATTTGTCTGAGAAGAAATTTCCATAATATCATGCGTAAGTTCATTAATCTTCTCTACCGCTTCTGCCTGTTTCATCGCAACTTCCGTACGCTGTTTCACTTCTGCATACATTTCATCTGTACGTTTTCCGGCATTCTCCGTCGTTGTCTTTAACTGATTCGCACGCTCCATCACTTCCGTTGACAGTGCGGCACCTCTTCCCGAAAGTGCCTTAATACTTTCGGCATTTTCTTTTACGGTTGCAATCGTCTGATTTACTGTATCCGTTGCACTGGCTGCTTCTTCCATCGCTGCTGCGAGTTCTTCTGTCGTGGCCGAGTTATTATTACAGATATCATTGACCTCTGACATATTCACAGTCAAGTCGGTAACATTATCACCCATTTTAATTCCTGCCTGGTCAATTAACGCTACCATCGCACGAAGTTTACTTCGCATCTGCTGTACGGCACGTGCCATCGCACCGGTCTCGTCCTTCATACGGACTAATTTCTCACCCTTTTCACTTTTTACAAAATTAAGTTTCGCCGTATTCTCAATAATTCCTGTCAAATCCTTAATTGGACGAATCATCGAACCACTGAAGAAAAATCCTGTAATTGCTGCATATAAAGTTGCTGCAACAATCGCAATAATCATCATATACATCAAGCGGGTGGAATTGCTCTGCACTTCTTTATCTAAAACAGCCATTACCAATTTCATGCCATTCTTCAATGAAACAGCACTTACCATTTTCCTGTTTCCATTATAAGTGTACTCTTTTATTTCGCCCGTCTTTCCGGCCTTCACAAATGAGGCCAGTTCGCCATCCACTTTCTGCAAATCCGTTCCCTGTTTTATATCCTTATGTGACAAAACTTTATTCGATGAATCAACCAAGAAAACATATCCGGAATCAAAACATTTGGCTTTGTCGGCAAGTTGTTTTAACTGATTAAAGTTGATATCCATGCCAACAACTCCAATTGCTTCATTGTCAATCATAATCGGAACAACATAGGAAATCATATATACATTCACATTGGAATTTAAATACGGATCCATCCAAGTTGCCTTTCCATTTTTAACCGGAATATAATACCAGCCCACATGTTCTGCATCGTCTTTGTCAAAACTGCTGAAATCTGTCGGTGTCAATGACTTAAAATCTGCATTCTCACTCTCTTTCGAAGCAAAAATACCGGATGTTGCTTCTGTAAATTCCGGATTATAGCGGATATAATAAGTCATCGCGCCCTTCGTGTTATTCGCACACTGAAGAGCTGTAGTCTCTAACGCCTCCGTACAGGAATCCACGTAGCTGCTGCTGCTTTTGAACTTGTCTACATCCTGAATCTGATTTTTTGTTACATCTGCAAGAGTATTCACCGCAACTTCTACCTGTGAAAGCAGGTTATCGATATCTTTCCCATACCCTTCACTCACTGTCGTCAATTTTTCTTTTGCATCACTGTCGGCAACTGCTCTCGAATTATAATATCCTATAATTCCGCAAATTAAAGCAGCTATAGCCGTTGTCCCTACCAATAGTAACAATATGCGAAATCGCAATGATTTTGATTTCATACACACGCTCCTCCTATCTCATAAGTAAAATCAATGTTATATTTATTTTACTGCTGATAAGGAAAAAATGCAATTATAACTTTACATATTCTTATTTTTATTTTTATTTTTTCTTGTGCTCTCCGGTAATTGAAAAAATGACCCATTCCGCAATGTTGCAGGCATGGTCTCCGATTCGCTCAAAGTACTTTGCAATCATAAGTAAATCCGTCGCACAAGCCCCTTCTTCCGGATTACTGCGAATAAGAGAAATTACATCCTCTCTTGACTTAATAAATAAATCATCAATGATGTCATCATGTGCAATGACTTCTTTTGCTTTTTCCTCGTCTTTTTCTACGTATGCTTCCACACTCTGCACAACCATATAGGTCGTTTCTGCTGCCATCTTCCGAATATGCTCCATATCTCTTTTATACTTAGCATCAATTAAATGCAGCGTTACTTCCGAAATATCTGCTGCCTGATCACCAATTCTTTCCATGTCTGTAATCATTTTCAGTGCCGATGAAATTACGCGCAGATCCCTTGCCACAGGCTGCTGCTGCAGCAAAAGTTTCAGGCAGAGATTTTCTATAATCCGCTCTTCCTCATTAATTTCATCATCATAATCAATTACTTTTTCCGCCTGTTCTTTGTCACGGCTATTCAGTGCGCTGATTGCCATGCCGATTGCCTGGCCAATCATATGCCCCATCTGAATCATGTCCTGATTTAATTCTGTAAGCTGTCTGTCAAATCGATTTCTCATCATCCAAACCTCCCCGTAATATAATCTTCTGTACGTTTATCCGTTGGCATGGAAAATAATTTTTCCGTTTTGTCCATTTCAACTACTTCTCCAAGAAGGAAAAATACCGTGCGGTCAGATACACGCGTTGCCTGCTGCATATTATGCGTTACCATTACAATTGTGTATTTATCTTTTAATTCCAGTATCAAATCCTCAATTCTTGAAGTGGAAATCGGGTCTAAGGCACTTGTTGGTTCATCCATCAAAATCACTTCCGGCTCTATTGCAAGTGCTCTGGCAATACACAAACGCTGCTGCTGTCCGCCGGATAAACCAAGGGCACTTTTTTTCAAACGGTCTTTGAGTTCGTCCCAAATTGCTGCCTGTTTCAGCGACCGTTCAACTATTTCATCTAATTTTGCCTTGGAGTGAATTCCATGAGTTCGTGGACCATAAGCAATATTATCGTACACACTCATTGGAAATGGGTTCGGGTTCTGGAACACCATTCCAACCCGCTTGCGAAGAAGATTGACATCAATGTCACCGTAAATATCTTCGCCATCTAACTGAAGGGAACCAAAAATCCGACACCCTTCTACCAAATCATTCATCCGGTTTAGCGATTTTAAAAATGTGGATTTGCCGCAGCCGGAAGGTCCGATAAAAGCGGTAATCTCATTCGCCGGAATGTTCATACTGACATCTTTCAGTGCATGAAAATCTCCATAATAGAGATTCATGTTTTGTATGCAAAATTTATCTTCCATATTCATTCTCCATTCTAATTGCCATATTTGTTTTTCCCAACTTTTCGAGCGACAAAATTCGACAACATATTGATTGCAATTATAAGGACCAAAAGAACCACTGCCGTTGCATACGATTCATCCGTATGCAGTCCTTCTTTTGACAAATTGTACATATGAACCGATAACGTTCTTGCCGAATCAAAAATGCTATTTGGCACTTTTGCAATCGTTCCTGCCGTATAAATCAATGCTGCGGTCTCACCAACAATCCTCCCGGTAGCCAAAATAACACCGGATAAAATCCCCGGAACAGCACTCGGCAAAACTACGTGAAATACCGTTCGCAGTTTTCCGGCACCAAGTCCAAAGCTTCCTTCTCGGTAAGAATCCGGCACCGCCATAAGTGCTTCTTCGGTCGTTCGCATAATAACCGGAAGCACCATAATTGCTAAGGTGAGAGCTCCTGATAAAAGGGAAAATCCCCATTTGCAGTAACCGACGAAGAACAACATACCAAACAATCCATAAACAATCGATGGGATTCCGGTCAGTGTCTCTGCCGTCACGCGAATTATGCTCACCAGCTTGTTTCCTTTCTTCGCATATTCCACCAGATAAATGGCGGCGAAAATGCCAAGCGGAACCGCAACAATCAAGGTTGCCAGTGTCATAAGCACTGTATTAATCAGTGCCGGCATCATCGAAACATTGTCCGATGTATAAGTAAAAGCAAACAGTGACGGTTTCAAATGTGGAATACCATTTGCCAGAATATAAACAATCAGGTATCCTAACACAAATACCGTAATCGCTGCTGCCAAAATTGTAATCAGGTAAAGAACCAGAGAGGACTTATGATTTGCAAGTGCTTTCCATTTCTGCTTTTGTTTTTTCAAACCATTTGCCATCTAGTCCACCTTCTTTCTCTTTAAGAGTGAGAACAATAAATTGATAATCAGGATAAAGACAAACAGGACAACGCCCGTCGCAATTAACGCTTCGCGGTGTAAATCTGCCGCATATCCCATTTCAATTACTATGTTTGCTGTAAGTGTACGAACACCCTTTAACAAACCGGCAGGCATTCTTGCCTGATTTCCGGCAATCATAATGACTGCCATCGTCTCACCAATCGCACGTCCGACACCAAGAATGATTCCTGCTAAAATTCCGGATTTTGCTGCCGGTACAACCGTACGGTAAACACTTCTCTCATGCGTGGCACCAAGCGCCAGTGCCCCCTCATAATATTTATCCGGCACCGCCTGAATAGCTGCCTCTGATGTTTCAATAATCGTTGGCAGAATCATAATGCCAAGCAAAAGAGATGCCGTTAAAATACTGTTTCCATTTCCACCAAAGGTGTCGCGCACCATCGGAACCAGAACAACAAGTCCAAAAAATCCGTAGACAACGGATGGGATTCCGGCAAGCAAATCGACGCCACCTTTTAAGATTCGATACCATTTTTTCGGACAATACTTTGCTAAAAACACTGCTGTCAAAATGCCAATCGGAACTCCTACAATAAGAGCTCCGGCGGTCACATATATACTTCCTAATATCATCGGCAAAATCCCAAATTTGTGATTTCCCGGTTTCCACGCCGTTCCCGTCAGGAAATCGAACAAGCCGATTTCCTTAATTGCCGGGATACCATTTGCGAAGAGAAAGATACAAATTAATGCTACAGCAAGAATCGAAACACAAGCGGCAATCAGAAACACTACTTTCATTGCCTTTTCTTTCATGGCTGCCTCCTTTATTTGATGGCACTCCAGTCTGTGATTGTTCCGCGGAACACATCATTTACCTGTGCTTTTGTCATGTTATCTACTTTGTTTTCGTTATTTACGATTACTACGATTCCGTCTTTTGCAATTACTGTCGGTGTAAGTCCTGCACCTGTTTCACTGTCTTTTAAGTCACGGGATGCCATACCGATGTCACAAGTTCCTTCTGCTGCTGAGTTCATACCTGTTGTGGAATCACTTTCCTGAATTTCAATTTCTGCTCCACTGTTTACTGTCTTGTAACTTTCAGCAAGTTTTTCCATAACCGGCGTAACCGAAGAGGAACCGGCTACTACAATTTTACCTTTGGCACCGTTACTCTTGAAAGCACCGGCATCACTTGCTTTGATGTAACCGTTAGACTCAATTACTTTCTGTCCATCTTCACTCAGGATGTAGTTGATGAAATCCTGTGTTACTTCACTTTTCTTGTCCTTTGTTGCAATGTTAAACGGACGGGCAATTGCATAACTTCCATTGTTAATGTTGTCAACCGTTGGCTCTGCACCGTCAATCTTAAGTCCTTTCACGCTGTCATTTAAAGAACCGAGTGAGCAGTAACCAATTGCATTTTTATCACCGGATACGGTTGTCATTACGATTTCCGTGCTGTTTGCGATTGTTGCTTCTTCTGTCGTCTTGTCTACTTTTTCTCCGTTCTCCTCATCTTCAACACCAAAAAGTTCTATGAAAGCGCCTCGTGTACCGGAACCATCTTCACGTGATACAATGGAAATCTCCTGTGCTGCATCTGCTGATGTATTTCCTGCATCATTTGTTGTGCTGCTGTCAGAGCCGCCACAGCCGGTAATCATCCCCACTGTCATAACCCCGCATAAAACCATTCCTAATACTTTTTTTGTCATCTTCATTTTTGTTTTCTCCTTTCAATCTTTTCATCTTTCTTTTTCTTTCTTACAAGACCTAGTTTAGGGGGCGAATGTAAAATCTGAAATCATTTCTATGTAAAAAGTTCGTAAAAATTTGCAAAAAAATACACCCCCATTGACTGCACGCTCCCGCTTAACAGCCGCGCAAGGGTATGGGCATGCTAAATACGCATGTCTCATACCCGCGTGGCTGTATGCAGTCAATGGGTCGTGTTTTTTTGCTACGGAATGGATTGGGGATTAGGTTTGAGAAAAATAAGAAAAAGGGAAATTGCAAAATAGATAGAAATTAATATGTAGTAATATAGTTCTTCTTTTGGAATTTCCAGTCAATAAAAAGGTTATGTTGCGTGGGTACAAGCACGTGGGTATCCGGCATGCGTATTTAGCATGCCGATACCCCTACGCGCTTGTTAAGCGGAAGCGCCCACAAAACATAACCTTTCTTTATTGACTGGAAATTCCAAGAATATGTATATTGCTTTACATATTAAATTTTTCCATCGTCTCCCGCAAAGCATTTACGCTTTCCATCGCATTCTTCGTTTCCTTAGTCATGCTTTCACTTGAACTTGTCATGTTCTGCAAATTCTCATTTACGCTTTCTACTGCAGACGCAAGTTCCATCTGTGCTGAACTTGCATTTTCCAAAACATTTGAAATACTTTGAATTGCGTCCATTACTTCTTCTGCATTATGTTCCATGGAACCGCTTGTTTCCTCATAATAATTTGCGTCTTCTTTATACTGATTCGCAAGACTTGCAAATTTATCATAATCTGCCAAAACTGTCTCATCTAAAAAGACTAATAACTCGTTACTTTCAGTGGACAGTATCTTCACACTTTCAAATACTTTCTGCGTCAAGTCATTCACTTTACGAATTTCGTTTGATGTATCTTCACTCAATTGTTTGATTTCTTCCGCAACAACCGCAAATCCTTTTCCTGACTCTCCGGCTCTTGCCGCCTCAATCGAAGCATTTAATGCAAGAAGATTTGTCTGAGAAGCAATTTCTTCAATTGACGCTGAGACAGTTGCAATCTCGCCAATAATTCTTGTCTGCTGAATCGCCATTTGCATACGATTTCTGCTTTCGTCCGCCTTCACCACAGCACTGTCTTTATCTGTCATTAATTTCTGCACCGCTTCATTGACACGCTCACCAATCTCTTTCGCTTTATCAGACATTTCTTCTGCATGGGATACAAGAACATCCACTGCATGCGTTGTATCCTTGCAAGTTTTATCAATGTTTTGAATACTGGTTGTCTGGGAATCAATGTTTGCTCCGGTTTCTTCCATTGCTGCACTGATTTCCATAATATTCTGATTAATTAAGGAGACCTTGTCATTCGTATTTTCCACTCTGGTATGAATGACATTGGATTCATCTTTTGTTTTGCGAATCACACCAATAAAACGCTGTTCTAACTCCTGTAATAAATAAGAGATTTCCTCAACCTCATTTTTATGTACATTCTTTTGAGAATCACCGATGACTTTCTCCCGGATAAATGTCTTCATATTTTCAAGTGGCCTCAAATTTTTCTTCACACTGGCAATGGTAAGAAGAACTACGAGAATCAAAAGGACAACCCCGATTCCGACAACTAAAATCACACTCTTCACCACTTGTGTTGTTACTACTGATTCCCTCTCCGTCACACCAAATGTCCATCCGGTAGCTGTAATCTGCGCGGTATGAATAAATTTTGAATATCCATCATAATCTGTTATCTCAGAAACCTCTTTTACATTAACAGAAAGTACCTTAGCCAAAGAAGTATTTCCTTCCTCTTTCGGCAGATAATCCTTATTCTGATGCGAAACAACCATACCATCGGCATCTAACAAAAAGCCCTGAATGTTTTCATCCGTACTTACATTAGAAACAAGTTTAGTCAAAGTATCAATCGTAATATCCGCCAGCACAACCGCCTGTTCGCCTTTTATTTCCAGCGGTTCTGCAATGGTAACAATCATTTTCCCAGAAGCAAAATCTTTATATGGTGCCGTATAAATCAAACTATTTTTCTTAATGGCCTGCTTCCACCAGTCTCTTGTCGTTGGATCCAGATCTATTTTAGAATGGTTTGCAGGAAATACTCCTCCATCATATCCAAAACACAAATAATACATCAATGCCTCTTTATTCTCACTCAAGGCTTTTTCCAGGTAATCCATCACGTGATCCGTATCTTTTGTGTTCATAAAAGCAATCGTATTCGTAATTGTATGTACCGTGTTTGCCTGCCCCTGCAGCCATTCATTAACCACACGTGCATTGGTCTGTGCCTCTCTGCTGACATATTGTCTTGTCTGATTTGTCATGTTTGTTTTTAATGCATTCACACTGACAATTTCGCAGACAATAATTGCTGCAACAATAAAAATTGCTGTGTTTAGTGTAAGTTTCCCCTTAATTGTTTTTTTCATATTCCCCCTCCTTGACATATAAATAATTTACTCATTGTAAGATGTTTTCTCCATCTTCTCCATCAATTCAAGTATCCTTTCTGTCTGCTTATCTCTTATAGTCTAACATCATTTTCTACAACATGCAAGACAAAACATATCACATGCGTGCCCCTATTCATCCGTTTTCATCAGCCCTTTTAACAACTTCTTATCCGAAATCGTTTTTACTTGTTTTGCTGTAATTGTAAACCACTTTTCTTTCTTCTCAAGCGTTCTATACTTGCCAGTCACATCTTCAATCCGGCAATTTCCTTGTTCGTCTCCACAAAAAGTATACACTTTATCCGAGACTACCTTTTCCTGCTTGTCTTTTTGCGCCACACGCACAACTCTTTTATCCGGTGTCGCATTATCCTCATACATATAATCAATTGCCATTTCTACCATGTTCGTTTCCTTTTCAAGTGTAAGCCATTTTTCCCGATTTTTCATATATGTCTTTCCTTCCGCATAATCAAAATCTATATAGCTGACACCTGTATTCACTGTCTGCGTCTGCTTTGTTTCCACATCATAGCAGTAATAATTTTCATAATCCGGCATCGGCTTTCCATACCGGTTTTTCATCGGTTTCTCCGACAAATAAACGGATACCTTGTAAATAATTTTCCCCTTTTTTTCCTGCCTTACATTACTTAAATTTTCATACTTTAAATCTGCAATTTCACAATACCGCCCTACATGCTTTAACACCGTTTTTTTGTTGTCTTTCACCGAAATAGCGAGAAATTCTTTTTTCGATGCGGTGTAAATAACTCCATTTTCCACAGCTCCCGGAATCGCCTTGATTTTTTTCTTTTCATACGTTCCATCTTCATGGAATTTATAATACAATACCTCAGCATTTTTTTCGCCAATTTCAATTCCCGCTGCCACTTCTTTTGTATCCTTATCAAAAGAAAAGCCGGGCATTTCGTCCATGATTTTTTTCCACTCGCCATTTTTTAATGATATCTGCCACAACCAACTAAAACTATGATACTTAGCAGGCACAGTCATCAATACATAAACATAATCTCCACAGGAAAATAAAAATTCTAACGACCATCTATCCTCCTCAGCATTCTTCTTTTCCTCTTTGTCAGAATTGCTTCCCACCTTACGAAATCCCGACTGGATACTGCCGACATAAAGCGTCGATGATGTCAAAATGTATTGTTTCCCATCCTTTTCCATAATATCTGTTGGCCGGCCTTCTTCAATTGAAATCTCCTTCATGGCCTTTCCCAAAAAATTAAATACAATTAACTTTTCGGCAATCTGCGCAATCACATATTGTCCGCTCTCATTCGCTGCAAATAACGAATCATCATAATTTTCAACATTTTCACGATATGTATATACAGCCGGAACTTTCATTGTCTTTGGATTCCAAAAATAAATCTTTATTTTTGATTTTGTTCCCGAATCAAAAGACACAAACAAGTCCCCCACACGATAACACTCATCCATTGTATTGAATGGAATCGAAAAAGACTCCTGCGAAAGACTTTTCTTAAACTCCTGTTTTTCAATGGTAAATTCTTCCCCTCTTTTTAATCCCTCCCTTGATGTGGAAGAAAGGCTCGCCGTTTTCGCTGCATTTTCTTTTTTGGCAGTGTTCCCCATGTATTTCCCACCCGCACAAAAAATACCAATAACAGCAAGCACCTCCAAGAAAAAGATAACGGGAACCCCTACATAAAACTTTGGTTTACGTGTTTTGTGATGAAAAACATGCATTCCGGCAAAGGCACCTATTACACCAATAACAGCGATAACAAGAAGGGTAGTTTCCGGGATTCTCCACTTATTGTGAACTGCTTTATACTTGTCCACTCCGTAAATCAAAAATACAATTCCATTTAAAATCAAATATGCTGCCAAAAAATACGCTATCATACGTTCCTCCTATTTCTCAATCCGGCTGTCTCCCCGGTCAGTCACAATCCGGTAGCCAACCGATTCCACACGCCTGCTTAAACAATCTTTACACTGTGCCGACTCTTCCCCGGTACATATTTTATTATCATACAGCTCGTACTTTTTCCGCACAGAAACCGGTGATAAATTTGGCATTAATACATTCGCTCCTGCCAATAATCCCTGCTCTCGTCCATCCGGTGCAATTGTTCCAAGTGCTGTCGTCGCAGGAAGTAACACCCCCGGAAACATCAGACGAAGAATACTTAATAATAAAAGTGTCTGCTCATAGGAACCATTTTCTTCTGCACCAAATGGTGTATCCTGATGGGCAAGAAACGGTCCGATTCCAATCATATGGGGCTTCAGTTCCTGCAAAAATTCAAAATCTTCAACAAGACACTCCACCGTCTGTCCCGGCGAGCCTACCATAAAACCGGCACCTACTTCATATCCAAGTTCACGTAAGGTAAATAAACATTCTTTACGGTTTTTAAGTTTCATTTCCTGAGGATGCAGTTTTCTATAGTGAGCGTCGTCCGCCGTCTCGTGGCGCAGAAGGTAACGGTCTGCCCCCGCCTCACGAAAACATTCATATTCCTCTTTGGTGCGCTCTCCGATAGATAACGTCACTGCACAATCCGGAAATTGTTTCTTTAATTCCCGGACAATCGAAGCCACCCGCTCTTTCGTAAACCAGCCATCTTCGCCGCCTTGCAGCACAAAAGTGCGAAACCCCAATTCATATCCTTCTTTGGCACAGGACAAAATTTCTTCCGGCGTCAGGCGGTACCGCTCCACTTTTTCGTTACTTTTGCGTATCCCGCAGTAATAACAATCATTGCGGCAGATATTTGTAAATTCAATCAGCCCCCGTACAAATACGTCCTTCCCATAAATCTTCTCCCGAACCTCTCTCGCCTGTGCGGCAAGAAACTCTCGGTCCTCTCTATTTGCTGTTTCAAGAAGTTGTATCATTTCGTTCCTGTCTAATTTCTTCTCCTGTCGAAGACGCATAATCCTCTCGCGGTTGTTCATCTTCTGATTCCTCCATCTCTTCCGAGGAAGCGTGCAGACACACTTCACTCTGCCCGTGTAATTTTTTTGCTAAGTCAAACTTCAAAATCTGCTTTCGTCTTACATTATGTCCAACAACTTCCCGATATTTTGCATTTACAAATCCAAGAATCTTAGGAAGAGCCTCGCCGACACCCGGCACATCATAATACACCGCCACTACTACATAATTCATCGGCCCGGTCTGGTAAAGCTGCAAATCGGCAAAAAATTCACCACAATTCTCCTTCAGATATGCATCAAGATACTTTACCAGCGCACAATAACGCTCCTGCCATCCGGCATTTACATAGGACATACTGACATCATACAAAAAATTATTCTTTTCTGACATATAAATCCCCAAAGAAATATCTTCACACTTATTATATGAAACTCCTCTGTTTTTGTCATCCTTTTTTCAAATGTTTGTTGCTTTTAAAATTTTTAGGTTTCCGTAAATTAGCAGGAAAAGTTTGTGGTTCGTGAGCGCTCACGCTCAACAAACGCGTAGGGGTATCGGCATGCAAAATACGCAATGCCTGATACCCACGTGTTTGTACTCACTTACCACAAATCTTTTCCTGCTAATTTACGGAAACCTAAAAAGATAAACAACTAACATTTGCCCCTATGGAACAACTCTTTTCCATTTATTTTCTTCAAAAGGTTGCATTTTTTCGTCACATTCAACTTTCATCAAGAAAATATATAAGAAAAAAACAACCTAAACAGCGAAAATTACCACAAAGAGTTGCTTGTGCCATCTAATTTCTCCAGATGAAGCCTAACACATGCAACCCTATAGAGCAAATTGCAGGAAAAGCGTTGTTTCAAAACTGCGCACCTAATTCGTGCAGGAGAGATTCACTAACAAGTATCTGCTGGCAGCTTATTAGGCTTGCATTTAATCATCAAGAAAAGTTCGTGAAGAGCGGATACAAACACGTGGGTATCTGGCATTGCGTATTTTGCATGCCGATACCCCTACGCGTTTGTCAAACGAGAGTGCCCGCGAAGCACAAACTTTTCTTGATGATTTATGGAATCCTTAACAACTGCCAACCCCTTGATTTGTCAACACTTGACATCTATTTATGCTCTGTAGTAAAATATTGAGGTTATGAAAAAGGAAAGAGGAAGCGTTTTAATATGAAAGCAAAAATACGAATAGCACGACTTCTTCAGTACCTGCTGTTTTTTATTCCGGTCAAAAAAAACCGGATTATGTTTTATGCGAATAACCGCAAGGGCTATGTGTGCAACCCAAGTGTTCTTATGGAGTCGTTTTGGTTAAAACATCCGGGAGAATACGAACTTATCTGGGTCACCCGTTTTCCGGAAACCTGTACGATGCGGACCGGAATTACAGTCGTGCGCCAGCGAAGCTTAAGCTATTTTAAATTATTTCTGCGCTGTGGTATTTTTATCACTAACGATATGATTGATGAAGCACTTGTCAAAAAAAGAGGACAGACATTTTTGACAACCTGGCATGGTGGCGGCGCTTATAAAAAAGTCGGCAAAGAAACAATAAACGAAGATGAAACATTTGCCGCAAATTTTGATAAATGGTATAAGCGGTTAGATTACTTTGTGTCTTCCTGCCAAGCATGTACTGACATGTACGCCGAAGCATTTTCGTTAGACCGAAAAATCTTTTTGGAAACCGGAACACCACGAAACGATATTTTTTTCTCCAAGCATCCGGAAATCAAAAAACGTGTACAGGACTTTTATCATATAAGCGAGCAGACAAAAATTTTGCTTTTTGCGCCAAGTTTTCAGATGACTGCGCCGGAAAAAGAGCAGTACGATTTGCGCTATTTATCAGAAACAATTGACCGTTTAGAAGAAGCGACCAAAAGCAACTGGATTGTTCTTTACCGCTCACATTATTTTCGCGAGGAAACAAATGAATCCCTTGATGAGCGGATTCTTGATGGAAATTCCTATTACGAAATGCAGGACTTACTTTACACCAGTGATTTACTGGTAACCGATTTTTCTTCCTGCATCTGGGATTTTGCCCTGACCGGGCGCCCGGTTTTCTTATTGGAAAACCGCCTGAAAGAATACGAACAAATGGACCGCGGTTTCTTTGTTCCATATGACACATGGCCGTATTTGAAATGCAAAGACATTGCAGCACTTCCCGACATGGCAGTCAAATACCGGGACGAAGACTTCACAACTTTGTATAAACAACACTTTGAAACCATGGGTTCTTTTGAAAAAGGAACAGCATGTGAACAAATTCTTCATATATTAGAGAACTAAGAAGGAGTAATAAAATGAGCGAACAACGAGATAAAAATTTATGGCTTTTTAACGCCGGAAATAGCTTTGCCGGCAATCCAAAATGGATGTTTGAATATATCATAAGACATCACAAAGAAATCAAACCGGTCTGGATGTGCTACAATGCAGACACGATGAACTACGTGCATAAACTTGGTTACGAGGCAGAACTTTACCGCTCCTCCAAAGGAAAAGATGTCATGAAAAAAGCCGGTGTCTATGTCGTTGAAATGTGTAAAGAAGTATTTCAGCCGGAACTTTCCGGTATTACCGTTTTGAATCTGTGGCACGGCGTTGGCTGCAAGAGTATCGAAAGAAAGGTAACCGACGGATTTCTTCAGGAGCGCATTGCGAAAAAGTACATTCAAAACAACGATATTCTTCGCAACAACCAGCTCTTTTTAGTTACCTCGGAAATTATGGAAAAACATTTCAAAGAGCAGTGCGGCATTGATGATGACAAAGTAATCCGTGCAGGCTATCCACGCTGTGTTGTGAACGATAACATTCAAAGTTACGACCATGATATTCGCAAAAAGAAAGGGCTGTCTGCCGATACCAAGCTGGCAATATACTGCCCTACTTACCGCGATAATAATGGTGCTAATTTCATGAAGTCCGCTCTTCCGGATATGAAGCGTCTAGCAGAAGTCCTTCATGAAAACAACATTCTTTTGATATTAAAAATGCATCCTTTAGTGGAAAAAGACACTCAGTATCTCGCAATGAAAGAAGTATATCGTGAACATCCGAATTTTTATTTCTGGGAAAATGAAGATGATGTGTACGAAATCTTTTCCGATATCGACATTGCCATTGTTGATTACTCCTCCATTTTCTATGATTTATTAGCGCGTGGAGTAAAAACTTTTATTAGGTATTTTTATGATATTGATGACAAAGAAAATTTCCGCGATTTTGTTTTCGATGTACGAGAAATGACCTGCGGAACCGAGGCTTCAAATTTTGACGAATTATTAACTGCACTTTCTTCTTGCGAAGAAACAAAAAAAGAAGAACTTGACCGAATCAACCAGTTATTTTGGTCTTATTCGGATGAGAATGACTGCGAGCGGATTATCAACACCGCACTTTCTTTCACGCCGGAAAAACGAGAATTTCCGAAACTTTACAGTTTCGATATTTTTGATACCCTGTTTTCACGTCAGTGCTGTCATCCTTCCAGCGTTTTCGACAATGTCCGCAAAAAACTGGAGCAGTCTGACTGTGGCTACGACAGCTATTTTATCCGCAAATTTTCGCAGATTCGCCGCTGGTGTGAATCCAATGTGCGTGAGTTTTATAAAAAGTCGGTATTAATCCGAAATGACGACCATTTGGAAATCCAGTTGTCGGAAATTTATGACCACATGGCAACACTGTTTCCTCTCACCGATGAGCAGAAACAGCAGTTGATTACATGGGAGTGCGAGGAAGAAATCCGCTCCGTCATTCCTTTAACCGACCACATTGATATGCTCAAATCGTATCTTGCCGAAGGAAACGATGTTGTATTAATCAGTGATATGTATTTGCCGAAAGAAACGATTCAGAAAATGTTAGCAAAAGCGGACCCGCTTCTTGCCACACTTCCACTGTTTTTATCGAGCGATAAAGGTTATCAAAAAACAACCAGAAAATTATTTTTGGAAGTATATAGTTCTCTCGACTACCATTATTCGGAATGGATTCACATTGGCGATAATAAATTTGCCGATGACACCCAGCCATCCCGTCTTGGCATCCACACACAGCCGGTGTCGGTTCCGGAACTTGACAACTATGAAAAACATATGGCAGCCTACATTGAAGAATATGGTATGCACAGTGTTGTGAAATTGTTCCGCAACTTCCGTCTGGAGGAGCACACGGACAAAGAGACTTTTGCCTACAAATATGCCAGTCTTTATTTCGTTCCTTATGTTCACTGGGCAGTTCACGACGCCTTAAAACGAGGTTACAAAACCCTTTACTTTATTTCCCGTGACGGCTATTATTTGAAACTTATGGCGGATGCCGTAATTGAGAGCAAAGGACTTCCGCTGCGCACAAAATATATTTACGGTTCACGAAAAGCATGGCGTGTGCCATCGTTTATCGACAAAGTGGATGAAGAATTTTTCGAGCCTTACGGCAACTTCAGCGGCGTTCGCAATTTCAACAAATTGCTTTCCGCCCTTTTGATTGACGAAGCAACATTTGATAAGTTCTTCCCGGAGCTTGGTTACTTAAAAACAACGAAGCGTTATTCAGACCAGTTAATTTCTGATGTGAGCCAGAAATTAAAACGTTCCGATGCTTACAAAGAACATTTGCTTGCCGTTGCCAAAAAGCAGCGTGTCATCGTTTCCGACTATCTTCGTCAGGAAATTAACTTTGACGAGCCATTCGCCTTTGTGGAATACTGGGGACGCGGCTATACACAGGATTGTCTGACAAGACTCTTAGCAGATGCAGCCGGTCACGAAGTAGATGACCCGATGTATTATGTACGGAGCATTTACCCGACCATCGGCAAATCCATCCGCTACAACTACACCTGCAACACACATTCCGTTGTGTTTGCAGAATCCATTTTTGCAAATCTTCCGTATCGTACCATCGAAACCTACGAAGAGAAAAATGGACGCATCGAGCCGGTATTTAATTCCTGTGAAAATGACGAAGAAATGAATCAGGCATTGGAAACTTATCTGGTTCGCTTTGCAAAGGATTTCTGTGCACTCAACTTAGAGGATGAATTTACAACCGGCCATTACCTGTATGACTTTGGCATGGCAAACTTCAAGCAGACAACCGACGATCCGATTCTGCTGAATGTCTTTGGAAGCCTCAAGGATGCCGTGGCACTTGGCGAGCGTGCTGAGGAATACGCTCCACCGGTAACCTTCCATACAATTGTCGACTGGATGCATGGAAAGTCATACCATACAAAATCGTTTGAAATGTCGATGAAAAAATCGAAATTTATTTATCGGTGGATTTATAAGAGTTACTGTTATTACTGTGATAATATCAGGGGGAAAATATTTAAGAATAAATATTAAAACAGTTTACGAAAAAAGCAAGTTTGTGCACTCAAATGCACAAACTTGCTTTTTTCGACTTTTTTTGCACTCATCAATACCTTTTCCAAAAATCATACGAAATCAATTCCGCACCATTTTTCTGAAAGTCTTTCACGGTCTTTTTATACTTGCCTGCAAGCAGCCAGCCCATTTTGAAACATCTGCCAATCGTTACAAAGAAATCTTTTGCTTTTCGTTCCACATAAAAGCCCTTACTAGTATCTGGGTCAAACAAAAGAGCCGTTTTTCTGCGATACAAAGCATCCGGATGCGCGCCCATAGGAAGCACCGCCGTCTCTTTTTTCGCCGGAAGAAGCCATCCGTTCACAGACAGCAAATGTTTCTTTGCAAAACCACCGTCCTCATATAAATGCGAAGGCTGCGGCTTTGTCTTTTCCACATCAACGCCAAACTTGTGTAAATCATCGGAAACATCCTGCATGGCATAACCCATTTTCATGATTTCCGGATGAAGTTTTGTCGGGTCTAATTCCTTCAAAAATTCCGTTCCCTTACAGAAATCTTCGACGCCCTTCATCGTCAATTCCTGATCTTTCACGCGAAGATGAAGCATTTGTCCAATAAGATGTCTCGCAACACGTTTTATCATGTGCAGACGAGAATACTCCGGATGATGGATGGCACAGGCAATCAATGTGTTTCTCATATCGTAATATTCCATGGAAGATGCCTTTCTATTATCAAACGCATCATGCCACACACCAATTCCGTTCATTGTCATAATATTTCCATCGAAACGCAGACCATATTCGATATCGTCGCCATGAATAAAAACCGGAAGTGGAAAACCACGAAACTGTTCTGCTAACGGCACACAGCAGTACCACCAGCCATTATAATCCATCGGGAGATTATATTCATTGCGGACAACATCTGTCATTCTCCGCAAATCATAACCACGCTTGGTGAAACCAATGCGTCCACCCTGCCAGAGTTCACCATTCGCATGCTGAATGTAAGGGATGTCAAGGCGCAAAAGCCCACCGCCAAGCATAGCCCCTTTCCGCTCCTCTTTTAAGAAGTTAAGAAGTGTATACGTTCTGAAAAGTGACTCCGGTTCCAGCACAATATCATCATCCATCAATAAAATATGTGTAAGGCCATACTTTTCCCTGTCCTCATATGCTTCTTTCATGCAGCGTCCAAAACCGCCGGAGCCGCCGGTGTTTCGATTTGGCATCACAAAAATTCTGTCATTTGACAACTCTTCGTAAGGAAGCGTCTGTCCGTTATCCGACACATAAACATAAATATTCTGATAAAGCGGTGAATCCGGATTTTCCATCGTTTCACGCTTTAAAGTTTCCAGCGTTTTTTTCACAAATTCCTCGCGCCGGAAAGTACAAATTCCAATCGCTATTTTCGTTAACTGGATAGGTTCAAAAACCGTCTCAAAACATCCACCGAGAATCTCCGTATCACTGTCTGCCCTAACCGTTGCGTAAACAATTCCCTTTACGTCTGCCAGAGAAAAGGAAAGAGAAACCTCATCCGGATCTGCCTGCCTATGTCTCTCACTGGTAAAATTTTCAGTCAATGCCATTGTTCCATCCGTAACTCCGGCATCCCACAGTCGAACCATGCAGCTTCCCTTACAGCGCAGACGGAATCGAACCTCTTTTATTTTCGTATACATTTTCCATTTATATGCGGAAAAACTATTAAAATAAGTAAATAAATCCGCTTCATTTCCAGCCGGTATCTTACCGTCTGTCGTCCCATGGAAATAAAGCTCCGGCTCATTGCAAATATTTTCTTTTGGAAAAACTAAATTCTGTAATATCATTTTTATCCTCTATTTCTTCTGAGTTGCCATATAGGCATCACACACTTCGTTTACTTCGCCAATCTGCATAATCTGTCCCTTATTAATCCACACTGCATGGTCACAGAGTTTACGCACCTGGTCAATCGAATGTGATACAAACAAAAGCGTTGTTCCGCCGCCCATCATTTCATCCATTCGCTTCAAACACTTCTGCTGGAACGAATAGTCGCCAACCGCCAGAATCTCATCCACAATCAAAATGTCCGGACGCACAATCGTAGCAATCGAGAAGCCAAGCCTTGCACGCATACCGGATGAAAAGTTTTTCACCGGCGAATCCAAAAACTTATGAAGTTCTGAAAACTCCACAATTTCATCGAAATGCTCCTGCATATATTTCTTGGAATGTCCAAGCACTGTTCCATTCAAAAAAATATTTTCCCTTGCCGTCAGATTCATATCAAAACCGGCACCAAGCTCCAGTAGTGGAGAAATCGTTCCATTTACAATAATCTCTCCTTTGTACGGTTTCAAAATTCCACTGATTGCCTTCAAAAGTGTCGACTTGCCGGAACCATTGCTTCCCACAAGAGCCCACGCCTCTCCTTTACGGATTGTAAAAGAAGCATCCCGGACGGCAAGAAACTCTTGAAAGAGAAGTTCATGTTTGATTAATTTTACAAAATATTCTTTTAGATTATCGATTTTTTCCGATGCCAGATTAAACCGTATCGTCACATCTTTTACATCGATTGCAATATCATTCATGTCATTCTCCTCCTTAAATATACAAAATAAATTTGTCCTGCGTCTTTACAAATACCCACAGTCCGATGATGAGCATCAGAAATGCCGACACAATTCCAATTATAATAAGCCACATAATACTGATTCCCACCGGCACAAACCCCGGCAGTGTCAGCATACGAAACTGAGAAACATAGGAGTACATCGGATTCAGATGCGATACAATGTACTGAAGATTCTGTGGCAGTGCTTCAATTGGATAGAACATTGGCGTCAGATAAAGCCATGCCGTTGTAATCGCATTGTAAATATACTGGATATCTCGGAAAAATACATTGGTTGCCGCCAAGAAAAGTCCCAGCCCCATCGTAAATACAAAATTCTGTGCGAGCACAAGCGGGAACAGAAAAAGCCGCCACGTAAATTCTCCCCCGGTAAATAACATAACAATCAAAAGCGCTCCCATTGAAAATACACAGTCAATCAAACCACTGATAATTTTGGAAACGGTAAAAACGTATTTCGGTACATATGTTTTTTTGAGGAGCGATGCGCTTCCGTTAATCGACTGAATCGCCGATTTCGTGGACAGATTCATAAAGTTAAACATAACCTGGCCACTCATCAAATATACCGGGAAGTTAGTAATACTGGCTCTCGTAAACATTTTAGAAAATACAATCGCCATGATAATCATAATAAACAGCGGGTTTAATACACTCCACAAATAGCCCAGCACACTGCGGCGGTATTTCAATTTCAAATCCCTGCTCACAAGCTGTCCCATCAAATCTTTGAATCGGACAAAGCCCTTTATTCTGGCAACAAATAATGACATACACTACCTCCATTCTCTAGTCGCATCCGTATGCCTTCCGGCATAAATACGACGCCAAACGATACAATCCATACCCACTATGCCGCAGCATTTTCACGGCACGGTTTGTCACACTGTGATAAATATCCGGAAATTCTTTTTTAATCCGTTTATCCCAAGCCACAATTTGATTTTTGTGAACCGCCTCTGCCGGATAACTCAAATAAATTTTATACTGGCTTGTCAATATTTTCGCTACGCCTTCCGCCACATATGCTTTTTTCTCCGGCGTCAGACGCTCTGCTTCTTCCTTATAAAATTCCAGCAAATGTGTCAGCACCATCTCATGGTGTGCGCAGTTTTTCTGCATATTTCGGATGTTCATACTCTGCGTCTCCATCCCAAGTCTGTAACAGTACACCTGCTTTTCCAAAAACGCAATTGTTTTCACAAACGGAATCGGATACAAATTATACTCGGCGTCCACATAAAAACAATGTTCATCCAGACGTCTTCCCATTTTTTTCAGCAATTCCGTGCGGTAAGTAGCAGCATGCATATTAATGTAAACTTTGCCGCAGACTTCCTCAAATGCATATATTTTCCGATACTCTTTTCCCGGAAATTCATGGTGCATCTCACTCACCATTTCACCGGAAGCATCGTTAAAACTGTGGTAGTCATTCACCACCAAATCTGCCTCCGCCGTCTGAAGATATGAAAGCAACTCTTTCAAGCCATCTGCCGACACATAATCGTCCCCGTCAACGGTCTTAAAATATTTACCCGCTGCCTCTTCGATTCCGCGGTTTACCGTCGAACCATGACCGCCATTTTCTTTATCAATCAAACGGAATACATCCGGATAATTAGTCTGATACTCACGGGCAATTTCATTGACCCCTTCACCGGAACCATCATTTACAATCAAAACTTCTAACTGGTCCGTTACTTCCGGAATCAAAAAACTATCCAATGTTTCACGAAGATAATCCTCCA
Organism: Clostridium sp. AF36-4; assembly: GCF_003435975.1. Classification (NCBI taxonomy): domain Bacteria; kingdom Bacillati; phylum Bacillota; class Clostridia; order Eubacteriales; family Clostridiaceae; genus Clostridium; species Clostridium sp. AF36-4. The sequence goes on from NZ_QTVH01000004.1 coordinate 58,548, forward strand.
CATGATAGGCGGCTATGGACACCGTCAAAAGTTTCATTTCAATTCCCCGCTTTCTGCCTCTGCATAAATTCTCCGCATTTTTTCTTCCACTAAATCAATCGAAAAATCCTGCACTCTTTTTTTGTTCCATTCACCCATCCGTTTTGCCTCTTCCGGGTAATCTAAGAAAAAGGAAAGACCTTTTACATAATCGGATGCATTTCCCTCTTCAAATAAAAATCCGCCTTCTCCATCGGAAATCAAATCATGGTTTCCACGGATATCTAAGGCAAGCACTGGGAGTCCGGCACGCATTGCCTCCATCATCGCTACCGGAAGTCCTTCACGCTTCGATGGAAAGGCAAAGCAGTCTGCCTGCAAAAGAACATCCGGAATTTTCTCACAGTAACCGGCAAATACCACCTGTTCATCAAGATGCATCTCCCGCACCACGGTGCGCAGATGTTCTTCCATCGCACCCGTACCACAAATAAGATACGTTAGTTTTTTTCTGCGGAAACGATCCATCGCCCGGAGCATAACTTCATTATTTTTCCCTTCGGTCAACTCGCCAACACTCACAACTACTTTGTGGTCAGCTGGGATTCCGTATGCTTTCCGCATATCAAAATCAGGGTCTTTTTCAGGTGCAGGTTTCAAGCCAACTCCCTGCACATATTCCACATTTCCGCGAATCGGGAATTTTTTTGCCCTCACATAATCTTCCTGATTAATCACCAAAAGTTTATCCGTATATCTCGCATAATGCTTTTCTGCCACATAATATTTCCAATTAGAAACCGGTGCGCCCTCATAAAAATGAAAGCCATGTGCGGTATAAATAACCGGAACTTTTCTTCCTGTCATTTTGTATACTTTCTCTGCCGCTTTGCGTGTGAGAACTCCTGTCATCGGCATATGGCAGTGAATCAAATCAAATTTTTCCTCAAACATCAGTTTTTTCAACGCCAGATAGCACGTCCGCACATCCCTGGAAAATGGCGAGCGTCCAAACGGAATATGATGTCGGTGGATTCCCGTGCCCATCAGCCGGGAATTGTCTTTTCCATACACAACAACATCAAAGTTTGCCGCATAATGAATTTCATATCCCATTTCCTGTAATATTTTCACGTTGTTCATTTCAAACTGTGGTACAAAGCCGCTGACTCTTGTTACCAGTAATGCTTTTTTACTCATGATGCGATTCCTCCCTGGATGTATATTCCTGGATCTTGCGTTCGACCTCTTCGTTGCCCTCGGTGTGTTCTTTCAATCCCGTTGTCTGGTCGGTATCCACGCCCTCTGTCGAGTCCTTTTTCAAAACGGTTTTTACTGTCATAAGAATCAGTTTCAAGTCCATCCACAGAGAGTAATTTTCAATATAAAACAAATCCAGTTTCAGTTTGTCATAGGGAACGGTGTTGTATTTTCCGTAAATCTGTGCAAATCCGGTCACTCCGGCTTTTACACGGGTGCGGAAAACAAACTCCGGCATTTCTTTCTGGTATTCTGCAATAATTTCCGGCCGCTCCGGTCTCGGTCCGACAAGCGACATATCCCCGGAAAGCACGTTAAAAAGCTGTGGCAGTTCATCTAACCGGACAGCACGCAAAAAACGGCCCACCGGCGTAATCCGCTCATCATGCTCTTTGGCAAGAACGGCTTCTCCCGACTTTTCGGCATCCACAATCATGCTGCGGAATTTTAAAATAGAAAATTCCCGATTGTCTTTCGTGCACCGCACCTGCCTGTAAAAAACCGGACCTCCGTCGCAGCATTTTATCGCAAATGCCACCAAGAGCATAATCGGCGACAATAAAATCGTAAGCGGCACCGCAATGAGCAAATCTACCGTACGCTTCCAAAACCGCTGGTCAAAACTCAAAGAATATCCCTTAGACAGCAAAAATGGGGTGTCAAACACATGAATTTCGTCGCCACCCATCAAAATAATATCGGAAATTTTCGGCATTACATACGCCCGGATTCCATTTCCATAACAATATTTTAAAATTTCATTTCTTGTTTCCGCCGCGATATCTCCAATCAAAACCGCCTGATAATCTTTCACCGTCTCGGCAATGCGGTCGATTCCAGCATGGGCATCAATTGCCCCGTAAATCGCATACTTATCACGTCTTGTCTCCAATTTATCGACTAACTCCGACGCCGGTCTGTCACCATAAATCAGAAGAATTTTCCACGGCTGGAAAATGCGGTTATACAATCGTCTCGTCACAACTGTCCAGACAACCGCAATCACGCAGTCAATTAACTGCATTAAAATCATGTATCCCGGATTGACAAGCCCAAAAGCCAGCAGACAAATCACGAAATACATCACAATATTTGCTAAAAATGTAGCTAAAAACTGCGACAACACCACTTCCATCCGCCGCAGCTGTCCAATTCTGAGTGCCCCATACATCGTCGAAAAAAAGTACACTAAAATTGCGTATAGCCCAATCAATGCCCAGTTACCTTTGCGGTAGAAATGGAAAAAGTACATCGTGTCCCAGTACACGCGGTACCAGAAATACGCAAAAACTGTCGCCATCAATGCCACGCTTATTAAGGAAAAGAAGAACAAAATCGTCTTCTTGTACGGGTCATAATTTTTATTCATGACAACCATCCACCTCCCATACTGTCTGTCATGCACAAGTATAGTAATTTTACCATAGATGGAAAGTTATTGTCAATGCAGGGGGGTGGTTGTGGCAGGGGGCGGTGTCGATTATTTAGGTTTCCATAAATCATCAAGAAAAGTTTGTACCCACTCTTCACAAATCTTTTCTTGATGCATTTACCGGAAACTAAAAAGATACGAGCACTTGACGCTAACCACTAACCAGCTAGTTGAGAGCAGCTTCTTGTGTTTTCAAAACAACGCTTTTTGCTTAAAATACTCTGTAGGGTTGCATTTTTGCGTCGCATTCAAAGCTAATCAAGAAAATTTATGAAGAAATTGCAACCTAAAAGGCGAAAATTAACAGAAAGAGTTGTTTTATCATCTAATTTCTCCAGATGAAACTTGATAAATGCATCCCTATGGGACAAATCAAGGGAAAAGAGTTGCATTGGAACCGCAGGTCTATTTTACAAAAGCTGCTCTCAATTATTTGGTGAATTGAAAAATTATACCCCTACGCGTTTGTTAAGCGGGAACACCCACGAAGCACAAACTTTTCTTGATAAATTACGAAAACCAAAAAGGCGCCAACGCCCCCTAACACAAACCAAAACTCAGTTTAACTTGAAAGATATCTCTTTTTCTACTAAAATAAGAATTACGATTGAAAAGCAAACGCGCACTTTTTGAGTTTTGCGCAGATTGAGAGGTTAGTATGGATAATCGAAATTTTACTCTGCTTACTGATTTTTACGAAATCACAATGATGCAGGGCTACTTTAAAAATCATGCATCAAATCGTGTTGTTTTTGATTTATTTTACCGTCAGAATCCGGATGATGGTGCGTATGCCGTATGTGCCGGACTGGCTCAGGTAATTGACTACATCAAAAGCCTTCACTTTGATTATGAGGATATTGATTACTTACGCGGTCTTGGCGTGTTTGATGAAGACTTTTTGAATTATCTTGCAAGTTTTCATTTTACGGGGGATATTTATGCGATTCCGGAAGGTACGGTGGTCTTCCCACGCGAACCGCTTTTGAAAGTTGTCGCGCCAATTTTAGAGGCGCAGTTAGTGGAAACAGCACTCTTAAATCTGATTAACCACCAAAGCCTGATTGCAACAAAAGCTTCCCGTGTCTGCTATGCAGCAAAGGGCGGTGGCGTTATGGAATTTGGTCTGCGGCGCGCACAGGGACCGGATGCCGGTACATTCGGGGCACGTGCGGCTGTCATTGGCGGATGTATTGGTACAAGCAACGTAATTTGCGCAAAAGAATATGATGTTCCCGCACTTGGCACGCACGCACACAGCTGGATTATGAGTTATGGGGATGAATTGACTGCATTCCGCAAATATGCCGAATTGTATCCGAATAACACGACACTTCTTGTTGACACCTACGATACCCTTCGTTCAGGCGTACCAAATGCCATCCGTGTATTTGAAGAATTGAGTGAGCAGAACCGCATGCCGAAAAAATATGGCATTCGTCTCGACAGCGGCGACCTCGCTTACCTTTCCAAGAAAGCAAGAAAAATGTTAGACGATGCGGGATTTTCGGATGCCGAAATCTGTGCTTCAAGTGATTTGGATGAATATCTGATTGACTCTCTGCTCTCACAGGGTGCCTGCATTGATTCCTGGGGCGTTGGCACAAACTTGATTACATCCAAAAACACACCTGCGTTTGGCGGTGTATACAAATTGGCTGCGGTAGAAATTGACGGAGAAATGATTCCAAAAATCAAATTATCTGAAAACCCGGCAAAAATCACAAATCCGGGCAATAAAACCGTTTACCGCATTTATGACAAAGAATCCGGAAAAATCCGTGCCGATTACATAACACTTGCGGACGAAACCTTTGACGAATCCGAAGATTTGCTTCTTTTTGACCCGAATGCTACTTGGAAAAAAACGCGTCTTGAAGGCGGCACCTACACGATGAAAGAAATTTTAGTTCCTATTTTCAAAAACGGACAGTGTGTTTACGACTCGCCATCCGTTATGGAAATTCAAAAACACTGCAAGGAGCAATTGGAAACGATGTGGGAAGAATCAAGACGTCTGGTTAATCCTCAGGAAGTATTTGTTGATTTGTCTGACAAATTGTATGAAATGAAAAAAGAATTATTAAATGAAGTAGGACGCTGAGTAAGCGTCCTACAAATTGTTATTTTCGTATACAAAGATACAAAACATTTCCATCCTTCTAACTCATCAAATAATAGCCATAGAAGGGCATAATGTTTCTTTCTCCCCCTTGTACTAATTATTCTTTGTTTTCTTAATAATTGTCTGCAACCACGGAATTCCAAAATAAGCTACACAAAAGCCAAAAATTCCCCCAATGGTATTTAACATTACATCATCAATATCAACACAACGGTAATTTACTTGTAACATAGCGTTAAATGCTCCCTGCCAAACTTCTACTAAAACTGTTACAAGAATAATGCAGCATAATACCTTGAAAAACTTTTTGCCTTCTTTAAAATAATAGCAAAGTGAAAAACCAAAAGGTATAAATAAAAGAATGTTTCCAAAAAATTGATAACACAAAGTGCCATATGTATGATATGTTATTGCTTCACCAAAAATAGATATTATTGTATGAAACGGAATAAAATTATTCCCCAGTCCTTCTCCATCCGTAATCATCGTCTGCAATAATTCATCTTGATACGGAAATGGAAAAAAGCATACACAAACAATCAACATAACAGACAAAAGACAACCCATTGTCGATAAATACCTTTTATCTCTCAAATCCCGGTTTAATGCTCCCATAACAAACATGCAAATTATAAGAAACGCAAAAAAGAATAAAATAAACTGTGCTGTAATCATATAAACTCCTTTCCCTCCAGCAATATTATCTCTTTTTCCATCAATTTCTAATTAAACCCATAAATCTTTTGCGACAAACTATAGCCCCACACGACAATCTTTCTGCCGGCTTTGCTGCGGAACTGCATCGGCTTACTCAGTGCCATTTTATTTATCATACGGTACATAATTTTATTTTTATTTTTCAGGTACTCCCATAATTCCTCGCGTTTCTGCAGGCTTTCTTCCGAGCCTTCTTTAATGAGAAATACAGAACTAACCGTCATCATCATTGTCAAATATTTTACCATGTAATCGCGCAGTTTTTTGTTCTTGATTTTTGTCAAATCATACGCATCAATCATCAATTTGTTTACTTTAATCTGCTGGTCGATACGTCCAATCATTACTTTTTCGTTTACCGACTGGTCATCCCTTCCGATAAAATAACGATACAAATCGGCATTCACATAATACATTTTTTTCACAAAAGGAAGCGGATTATAGACAAAAATGTTATCCACATAAAACGTATGTCGCGGCAATTCCAGCTGACAGTCACGAAGCATTTTAGTACGGTAAATAACCGAATGCATCAAAATATTCTGACTAATCTTAAAGCGTTTTACATCATTCCACGTAAATACCTGATTTTCCGGGAAAACGCCATCATAGCGAATCACTTTGTGTTTGTGAAGGCTTGGCTTTTCGTAAACATAATTAGCAAGCAGCATATCCACGCCGGAACCATCTTCCACAAAACTGCGAAGCACATCCAAAATCTTAAGGAATGCCCCTCTGTCAAACCAGTCATCACTGTCGAGCACCTTGTAATACAAACCACTTGCATTGGCAAGACCGGTATTTACTGCTGCCCCGTGACCCCCGTTTTCCTGGTGAATCGCCCGTACAATCGTCGGATGTTCTTTTTGCAGACGGTCGGCAATTTCAGCCGTTTTATCTGAAGAACCATCATTTACCAGAATAATTTCAACATCTTCGCCACCTACTAACGCGGTTTCTACTGCATGCTCCATGTAATCCTGCGAATTATAGCAAGGTATTGCAACCGTCAATAGTTTCATTCTCAAAACCCTTCTTTCTTAAATTTCCTCTGCCACCGTCAGTGCACGGTCCACAATCGCATCAATATTATAATACTTGTATTCAGCCAAACGTCCTAACAGATAGAAGTTTGGAATCTTATTAACAAGTTCTTTGTACTTCAAAAACAGAGCATCATTTTCAGCGTTATTAATTGCATAATAAGGGATTTCTCCATCTTTTCCCTGATATGGCATCGGATACTCTTTGACAATCGTCGTGTCCTTTGCATCCAACTGGCCGGACAAATACTTAAACTCTGTTATACGGGTAAAATCTTCCGACACCGTGTAGTTTACTACACCGTGGCTCTGATAAAATTTCTTGTCATAGTGCTCAAAATCAAACCGCAGCGAACGATACGGAAGTCTGCCAAAGCGGCATCCAAACAGCTCATCCAAAGCTCCGGTAAAAATCACATTGCCGGTAAATGGCTGCCCCTCGAAAAGGACTTTGTTTTCTGCCTCCGGGTCAATCGTAAGAACCGATGCCGCCTCACAATTTAAGCGCACTTCAATGCCCGGATAATCGAGCATTTTTTCAAAAATCGGCGTAAATCCTTCCTTCGGAAGTCCCTGATATTTATCCTGAAAATAACGGTTATCTCTGGATAAAAGAACCGGAACTCGGCCAGACACAGCCGGATCGATTTCCTTCGGCGATTTGCCCCACTGCTTCATCGTATATTTCAAGAAAACATTTTCATATACATACTGAGCAATCTCCTGTAACTCTTCATTTTCATGATTCATAAGTTCCAGAATCGGAACTCTGGCACCTTCGCCAAAATTATCAATTAAAAGCTTTTCCAAATGCGGTGCACGCTCGCCGTACACAAGCTCCAGCGTATTTAAGTTAAAAGGAATTGGCAATTCTCTGCCGTATACATTTCCAACAACTTCATGGCGGTAATTATACCAATCCGTAAAACGTGACAAATAGTCATATACTCTATCAATATTGGTATGAAAAATATGCGGTCCATACTGATGAATCAAAATGCCATAGTCATCTTTTTTGTCATAGCAGTTTCCGCCGACATGGTCTCTGGCGTCAATTACTAACACCTGCTGTCCTTTTTTCTCAGCCAGCTCTCTGGCTACCACAGCACCGGCAAAGCCGCTGCCAATCACAATACTATCGAACATATCTGTCCTCCCTCATTTATTCCTTATTATTCCTATTTTACCAAACCTAGCGAATAATATCCACTATTAATTTCGGAATCCTTGGAGCTTCTTTCGAATACCGGATACTGCTCTCAAACATTGCCATTCCACGGTTCAATTTTTCTTTTGTTCCTGCATAGCAGATGGCAATCGGTTCGCCTTTTTTCACGGTATCTCCAATTTTCTTTTCCAGGTAAATACCTGCGCTCATATCAATGACGCTGTCTTTGGTCTCCCTGCCGGCACCCAAAAGTCCTGCTGCCACACCAATCTTCTCGGTATCCATCCCAGATAAAAATCCATCTTCTGCGGCAAGCACTTCTCCCTCAAATGCGTCTCTCTCAAAAAATTCCGGATGCTCTACATAACGGATATCGCCGCCCTGCGCCTGTACCATTTCTTTGAATTTTTCAAATGCCTGTCCGGACGAAAGAGCTTTTTTCGCCATCCTTTTTCCCTGACTGTGGCTTACATTTTCCAGCCCAAGTGACAGCATCATACCGGCTAACGCCACGCTGACTTCTTTGACATCTTCCGGACCGTCTCCTTTTAACACCTCAATGGCTTCTTTCACTTCCATGTTATTGCCGATTGCAAATCCGAGTGGTTCCTCCATGCCGGTTAAAATCGCCACCGTCTCTTTGCCGGCATGATTTCCAATTGCCACCATATGTTTTGCAAGTTTTTTCGCATCTCTTGTATTTTTCATAAATGCTCCGCTGCCCGTCGTGACGTCCAAAACAATTTTGTCACTTCCTGCCGCCAGCTTCTTGCTCATAACTGACGCTGCAATCAACGGAATACTGTCCACTGTAGCTGTTACATCGCGGAGTGCATACAAAAGTTTGTCCGCCGGTGCCAGATTTCCGGTCTGTCCAATCACGCTGATTCCCGTTTTTTTCACCGTTTCAAAAAACTCCTCTGCCGAAAGGTCAATGCGAAAACCGGATATCGACTCCAGTTTATCTAGCGTTCCCCCGGTAAATCCAAGTCCGCGTCCACTCATTTTTGCCACCGGCACGCCACAAGCCGCCACAATCGGTCCAACAATCAGTGTTGTCTTGTCGCCAACACCGCCCGTCGAATGTTTGTCCACTTTAATTCCTTCAATCGGTGACAAATCGACCAAATCTCCGGAATCTCGCATTGCCAGAGTAAACGCCGCCAGTTCCTCATTTTCCATGCCATTAAAGTAAATTGCCATCAGCATGGCAGACATCTGATAATCCGGAATTTTCCCCGCCACATAATCCGTTATCATAAAATCAATTTCTTCTTTTGTCAGTGTCTCTCCATTCTTTTTTTTCTGAATTAAATCAACAAATCTCTCTTTTCCCATGTGAAATACCTCCTATATAATACGACCGTTCCCATAAACCCAATCGAAACGATTTCCGTTAGTTATAATGTAACATATTCTAGCCATTCCTGCCAGTAATTTACGGTTTTTTGCCCGCAAAATAATGAACCCATTCAAAATCCGAACACTCCGCATTTTTCCATGTCATCAAATAAAATTCTAAATCCCTACCAGGCACCTTTACCATGTTGGCAATCCCAAGAACCGGCGACGGAAAGTCCTTGCAGTAATAGAGTTCTTTCCCATCAATCTTCTTCTCCCATGCATTGGCATCCAATTTCCCACCATAGATGCCATTCCCCGTCAACAGATATCCGAAATCGTCATCAATCACAAGACCGGAAGTGCTGCTTTCCGATGTCATTCCCTCACATTTTATAACCTTTTTCGGCACACTTTCATAAAGTGATTTTTTCATAATCAACTGCTGTCTCGGTGCCACCACATAATAGTTTCCTTCCGTATCAAACCCTGCTGATATATCATCAATTTTTCCATCTTTGGCAAGAAATTTTTCTTCTACACTGTCGTACTCAATTGCCTGTCCGTCCGTGGCATCTTCCTCCAGGGAAAAGAAAAACACAAGACGTGATTCGTTAATCACACTAAACGATACAATCTTTTGCCCTTTTACACGTGACGTAATATCAGGGATATGAAGTTCCCGGATTTCCCTATTTTTCTTGATTTTATACAGCTGGCATTTTGTTTTACTATTATCACTATACATCACGTACAAATTCTGCTTTGTATCGGCTGCAATCTGAATTTCACCATTGCCGCAGTTTTTTGCAATAAAATCACTCCATGCCGTTTTTTTCATCACCCATTTCTTATCTTCCTCCCACCGGCACTCCATATAAGAATCTTTTCCGGAAGTCTGCATGCGAAAAATGAAATACGGCACCTCTTCACCTGCAATAAGATACATTTGTTTCATATCTTTTGAAAATGCAGGATCCGGCTTTTGTATCTTTTCATATTCGTATGACTTATCTCGTTTTAGAGAAACTTCCTCTCTCGGTTGCACCGCAGCTTCTTTATCGCAGGAAATAACAAACAGACTCAAGCAACAAATCAGAAAACACCGAACCCACTTCATAGTAACTCACGCCCTTTCCTAAACTATCAACACAAAACTATTACTTTGTATTTTACTACAACTGAGATATGATGTCCATCATACTTTCAGCCAAGTTTTTAGACCAAGTTTTTAGAAGAAAAGAACCACATGCAACCTTATCCTTCATATATACCAAGAATAGTTGCATAGATTTTGAGAAAATTCAGCCGAAAGCAACCAAAAAGCAAGAAATTAATATAAAGAGTTGCATGTGTCGTACAATTTTCCCGAATAAAACCGAATAATGAGGTGAAAATGCAACCCTCTAGGCAAAAATCAAGCAAAAGAGTTGTTCCGGAAGTGTTAACCTCAAATTTTAGCCACAAATCACCCCCAAATTTCAGCCACAAAAGATGTAGCAAATATTCGTTATAAGTTTATTTAGATTTCGGCAGCTCAGAAGAAAAATTTTTCTTCTGAGCTGCCGAAATCTAAAAACAAGTCCTAACCATTACTTGCCTACACCCCCTCAAATATGTTATACTTTTGACGATTATTACACTTTATGAAAGGGGATTTTTTATGTCCACAACTACCATTGCGGTGTTAATTGCCTTCGTGTGTTATTTAGCGATGATGATTGGCATCGGCATCTTTTCGATGAAAAAAACAAACAGTACCGAAGATTATTTTCTTGGCGGAAGAGGCTTAAACAGCTGGGTTGCCGCTCTTTCCGCACAGGCTTCCGATATGAGCGGATGGCTCTTGATGGGACTGCCGGGTTCGATTTACCTTGCCGGAACCGGAAAAGCCTGGATTGCCATCGGATTGTTTATCGGAACGGCGCTTAACTGGATTTGCATTTCCAAACGCCTGCGCCGTTACACAATTGTAGCAAACAACTCTTTAACCCTTCCGGAATTTTTCCAGAACCGTTTTCGCGATAAGAAAAAGATTCTTCTTGGAATTTCTTCCGTTGTAATCGTTATTTTCTTCTTAGTGTATACCGCATCGGCACTGGCATCCGGTGGAAAACTCTTCCAGACCGTATTTGGTCTTGATTACCACTACGCACTTTTAATTGGTGCAGCCGTTATTCTGGCATACACATTTATGGGAGGATTCCTCGCCGTATGTACCACCGATTTTGTGCAGGGAACCATGATGCTTATTGCACTTTTAACGGTGCCGATTATCGCTTATGCCGCTATCAGCGGCGACTTCACCGGCGCATTAACCGCTCACGGTGTAGCAGAAAATTCAGACTTCTTAAGTTTGTTCTATATGGATGGAAAACCATATCCGCTGATTTCCATCGTTTCTGACTTAGCCTGGGGACTTGGTTACTGCGGTATGCCACATATCTTAGTCCGTTTTATGGCTGTTAAGAGCGAAAAAGAATTGAAAAAATCCAGTGTAATCGCAATCGTATGGGTTGCCATTTCGCTGATTGCCGCATGCTTTATCGGAATCTTAGGACGCGGATTCTTAAATGAAACACTCGTAGAAACCGGTTCCGAAAATGTATTTATCAAAATGATTCAGCAGATTTTCGATGGCAACATCGTTTTAATCTTTATTGGCGGTTTGTTCCTTTGCGGAATCCTTGCTGCCATTATGTCAACAGCAGATTCCCAGCTTCTTGTCTGCGCCTCCTCCGCATCTAAAGATATTTTCAAAAATATTCTGAAACCGGAAGCAGAAGACAAAAAAGTATTAAATGTAAGCCGTATTACGGTTCTTGTAATTGCTGTCGTTGCCTGCATTATCGCATGGAACCCGGACAGCAGTATCATGGGACTTGTTTCTGACGCATGGGCCGGTCTTGGTTCTGCCTTTGGTCCACTCGTTGTGTGCTCCCTGTTCTGGAAACGTACCAACCTTCCGGGTGCGGTTGCCGGCATCATATCCGGTGGATTGTTCGTTATCATCTGGGATTACCTTCCAATTCTTGGCGGTCAGACACCTTACGCCGTAACCGGAATTTACTCCCTGTTATTAGGATTCTTTGTCAGCCTTTTGTGCATTGTCATTGTCAGCCTTTTGACAAAAGCACCATCCAAAGAAATTGTTGAAGAATTTGAATCTGTCAAAACTTATCAGGAATAAATCGTAGAACCTACGGAGGTTTTTATGGAGTTTAAAAGTTTAAAAAAAATTCATGACGGTCACTTTATCCACCGCTATGATATCACATATGAAACGGTCGATGGAAAAGAAAAAGTTTATGAAATGATTAGCCGAAATCCGGACATTTCCACACTTTCGGAGCTTCAGGCAAAAACACCGGACTCTGTTGTTTTAATCATGCATGATGAGAAGGACGAAAAAATACTGTTAAATAAAGAATTCCGCCTTGCTTTAGGCGACTGGGTATATAATTTCCCGGCAGGCCTGATTGATGAAGGCGAAGAGCCAATCGAAAGCGCAAGGCGCGAATTAAAAGAAGAAACCGGACTTGATTTACTGACGGTAAACGATATTCTTCCTTTAAGTTACAGTGCCATTGGCTTTGCCAATGAAACCAACCTCTGTATCGTCGGTGTTGCAGACGGCACCTTTTCCAAAAGCAGTTCCACTGTTGAGGAAATAAAAGCCGGCTGGTACACAAAAGACGAAGTCAAAAAACTTCTGAAAACGGAATTATTCGCCGCAAGAACGCAATCTTACTGTTACTTGTGGAGTAAATAAAAAAATGCTTAGAAGGCTAAAATCCTGACATCAGATTTCGCTTTCTAAGCATTTTATTTTCTAACATTTCTTACTTGGTTCCAAAGATTCGGTCTCCGGCATCTCCAAGCCCCGGACAAATATACGCATTTTCATTCAGACAGCGGTCTTTGCAGCCCACATAAAGCTGAATATCCGGATGTGCTTTCATCAGACGCTCAATTCCTTCCGGTGCAGCAATAATCGACATAAATTTAATGTTCTTTCCACCATGCGCTTTGATAAAATCTACTGCCGCTACTGCCGAACCACCGGTTGCCAACATCGGATCCACAACCACAATCGTTCTCTGGTCAATCGGTTCCGGAAGCTTACAGTAATACTCATGAGGTTCATGTGTTTCCTCATCACGGTACAAACCGATATGACCGACTTTCGCCGATGGCACCAGTGATAAAATACCGCTTACCATACCAAGTCCGGCACGAAGAATCGGCACAATAGCTAACTTCTTTCCGGCAATCATCGGTGTCCGGCACGTCTCGATTGGTGTCTTAATTTCCACATCTTCAACCGGCAGATCACGGAGTGCCTCATATCCCATAAGCATGGCAATCTCCTCAATCAGACGGCGGAACTCATTCGTTCCTGTTGCCTCATTTCGCAAAATCGAAATCTTATGCTGAATCAGCGGATGTTCCATTATAGTAATCTGTTTCATTTTCTTTCCTCCATTTTCTTTCGCGTTTTCTATTATTGTACCTTTTCTTGTAAAAAAATACAATCTCGCATTATCTCATTCTTCATTTTTTTGCTGATAATAGAACTGAATCAAGCCAATTCTCGATTTTGTACCCGTTTTCTCATTCAAGGAAGAAATATGCCGGTACAAAGCCGCTCTCGAAATAAATAATTGCTTTGCCAAATCTTTCGCACTGTCATCGAAATTTAACAATGCCTCCAAAACTTCCGTTTCTCTTTTTGTGAGGGAATATTTTTTCGCAAATGCTCCTAAGTCAAGTGCCTGTGCATCTTCTGTCTTTTTCTTTCCCTGCTGCCTCTCCGTCGCAAACATCGCAATGCTGATAAGTGCAAACAGCACCAGCACAACAGAAGAAATCAAAATTACATTCCCACCTTCTACTAAGGCTATCGATCCTCCGGTCACGACTGCCGCTCCCGCATTGTTTACCGCTCTTCCCATGCCTGCCCAAAGTGCAGGAATGGAACTCTGTACCGCATAATTCATAAACCTCGTTGTAAAATAGACAACGAAAAATCCGGACGACAAATAAAAAATAATAAGTCCAGCAAGCACCGAGCCGCCTGTCACAATAACAAGCACACAGAGTACGGATAAAAGCGTGACGCAGAACATCACAATCGACATATACCGGTGATTTTTTAAATCAAACAAAAAACCTGCCAAAATCCCGCTTACCGCCAATAGAAGCCTCGGCCACTGTCCAACATCCAAGCTTCCCTTTGCATGCTGTAATGTAACTGCATTATCCAATGCCGCAAAAATCATCGTCATACACAAAACACATAAAACCAATATAAACCCTGTTATTTTCTCCTGTTTCTCCCCCTTGTCCACAGGCTCTAACTCCACTGCTTCCTTTTGTATGAGCAGATAATAAACCGTGGCGGCAAAAAGAATAAATACAAAAATCAACTGTACCATCTGGCTGCGAACAAGATTGTTACATATAAACTGAAAAAGCAACCCCAGTGCATAAGCCACACCAATCAAAAGTGCCAGGTGCGAATCTCTGCCAACATAAAAAAGTGCATGATAATGCAGAGCACTGCCAAACAATCCAAGCAGCACAAATACAACACAGCCCACAAAAAGACAGATGGCGTAACTATCCGCTTCATATAAAAAGAACAAGCAGACCGCCATAATAAGTGGAAACATGACTGTCACCACTCTTTTTACAAAAGCAGATTTTATCCTGTGAAATAGAGCATATAAAACAAAACCAATGACGCTGACACCCAACACAATTCCCTGCGCACTCACTGCCTGCCGCGAATTCGAAAGCGTACCCATTATGTTCACAAATAAATATTCTGTCTCTAAAAATAAAAACGTAAAAATGGCTAATAAAACACCCGCCGTAAATCTCTTCTTCATCTTTGTTCACCTTTCTATTTCCTCCCTCATTTTACTATTCTTACGCCACAATTGCAACAATGCTTGTCAGATGAACTTTTTTTCTTTATAATAAAACCAATAACGATTATGAGGAGGTTTCTTATGGAAACAAAAAACAATGCAATCCGCGATGCCAGAACGCTTGGCATCCCCAAAATGCTGCTGTTGGGTCTACAGCATATGTTCGCCATGTTTGGTGCCACAATCTTAGTACCGATTCTGGTAAACAACTATTTTAAAGGAGAGGGGCTCTCCATTCAGGTTACATTATTCTGCGCCGGTGTCGGCACACTTTTCTTCCATTTGTGTACGAAATTAAAAGTTCCCGCTTTTCTTGGTTCTTCGTTCGCCTTTCTCGGCGGATTTGAAACCGTTTCCAAATTGGACACCGGAATTTTCAAAGATATGTCCATGGGCGAAAAACTGCCTTACGCCTGCGGTGGTATCGTAGTAGCCGGTGCTCTGTATCTGGTGCTTGCACTGATTATCAAACTAGTCGGTGTGAAACGTGCGATGCGTTTTCTTCCACCGGTTGTCACCGGTCCGATTATTATCTGCATCGGCTTAAGTTTAGCACCATCCGCAGTTAATAATGTTCAGACAAACTGGCTGTTAGCCATTATCGCATTTACCATCATTGTGATTTTCAACATCTGGGGAAAAGGTATGTGGAAAATCATTCCGATTCTTCTCGGCATCGCCGGTGCTTACGCTGTTGCCTTGATTCTGCACTTTTGCGGCATCACAAATCCGGATGGTTCCGCCATCTTTAATTTTGCAGAAATTGCCAAAGCTTCCTGGGTTAATGTTCCACCATTTGAGTTTTGTAAATTCGACTTAACTGCAATCCTTGCTATGGCTCCGATTGCCATTGCGTCCATGATGGAGCATATCGGCGATATTTCCGCCATTTCCGCAACCGTTGGCGAAAATTATGTAGAAGATCCCGGTCTTCACCGCACATTAATCGGTGATGGTCTGGCAACTTCCCTTTCTGCTTTGGTTGGCGGTCCTGCCAACACCACTTACGGTGAAAATACAGGTGTTTTGGAACTGAGCCGTGTACATGATCCGAAAGTAATCCGTCTGGCTGCTATTTACGCTGTCGTTTTAAGTTTCATCCCGAAATTTGCCGGTATCATCAGTACCCTACCGGCAGCTATCGTTGGCGGTGTCAGCTTTATTCTCTACGGTATGATTGCCGCCATCGGTGTTCGCAACGTCGTAGAAAACAAAGTTGATTTCACCAAATCAAGAAACTTAATTATTGCGGCTACCATTTTAGTATGCGGACTTGGTTTCTCTTCCGGACTTACCTTCCAGATTGCAGGAACAAGCATCACTTTAACCGGTCTTGCCATTGCCGCTATTATGGGCGTTTTGTTAAATGCCATTTTACCCGGACGAGAAGAAGATAAAGAATAAAAAATAATACTTGATTTATGACTAGACGTGTGTTATCTTGTATTTACCCTCTTATTGCTCCACAAAAGGAGGGTTTATCATGAAACACACGTCTATTTTTTTGAAAGCGGCTTGCCGGCGGAGCATTGCCCTTTTATGTACAGCGGTACTGTTTACCGCCTCTGTTTTTTCCGCACCTTTGACAGCAGATGCCGCCTCACCGGCTCTTGTAATTCTTTCCCGATATCGCGCCACATTAAAAATTGGCGATTCTTTTACTCTTGCGGGAATTGCAAGCAACGGCAAGTGGGTTCGATTTAAAAGCAGTAAAAGTGCTGTCGCCTCGGTAAATACATATGGCAGAGTCACCGCAAAAAAAGCGGGCACCTGCACGATTACGGGAAAAGTCGCAGGTGGGGAAGCCAGTTGTAAAATTACCGTCACAAAAACTATCATTACGTTATCAACTGCCTCCATTACAATGGAAAACGGAGCGCAGGTTACTCTGAAAGGGCAGACCTCAAATAGGTCACCTATCTCATGGAAATCTCAAAAATCAAGCGTTGCCGAAATTGACGAAAACGGTAAAATTTCAGCAAAGAAACCAGGAGAGACTACAATTACCGCAAAGGCAGACGGTACAAAAAAAACCTGTCATGTCACGGTAAAAAAACCTAAAGTTACACTTAATTATACTTCTGCATCTTTGTCCCGCAATCAGACACTTCTTCTGACAGCAAAAGTGTCCTCCGGGAAAAAAGTAACATGGAAGTCTCAGAAAAAAAGTGTAGCCACCGTCAACAGCCGCGGAAAAGTCACGGCAATAAAACGTGGCACAACAAAAATCCGGGCATCGATTGACGGTGTAACAAAGGAATGTACGATTACGGTTTTATAACGGCAAAGATTTTTTAATTTCATTACATTTAGGAGCAATAAGAGGGTATTTGCAAAATAATGCATTTGGATGTAAAATATCTCTGGTTGATTGGATAAAGAAAACAACGAGGAGAGAGTTTACCTATGAATAAATATCAACATACTTTGGAAAAATTGGAAAACAATACGGCAAAGCGAAGTATTACACTCGTTATAGAAGGTGCTTTAATCGGTGTCTTGGCCGGCTTGACTGCCGTTCTATACCGATACTGCCTAACTTATGCAGAGAGCGGATTATATGCGGTTCTGAATTTCATACGCGGAAATGCAGGTGTTACCGCCCTCTGGTTTGCCGCTCTTATTTTGATGGGATGTATTGTCGCAAAGATTGTGAAATGGGAGCCAATGGCTGCCGGTTCCGGGATCCCGCAGGTTTCAGGGGAGGTCCGCGGTTATTTGGACCAGAGTTTTTGGCGTGTCGTTTTAGCCAAATTCACCGGTGGTACACTTAGTATCTTCGGCGGTCTGTCCCTTGGAAGAGAGGGCCCGTCCATTCAGCTTGGTGCGATGGTGGCAAAAAGTTATTCCCGCCTTAGAAACTATGATAAAACAACAGAAATCGGTCTGTTATCGTGTGGCGCAGGTGCCGGACTTGCCGCCGCCTTTAATGCACCACTTGCCGGCATTATGTTTGTTCTTGAAGAAATCCACCACACCTTTGACCGCACAATGTTGGTCGCCGGTCTGATTGCCACGGTGTGCGCCGACTTCGTCGCAAAAATATTTTTTGGACAATCTGCTATTTTTTCGTTTACGACATCGACTCTTGCACTCCGCTATTATTGGCTGTTAGCATTGCTTGGTATTTTGCTTGGTCTTGCGGGTGCCGGATATAATTTTGTCATGTTAAAAATGCAGGCTTTTTTCCACCGTTTGAAAAAAATACCAAAAGAAATCCGGATTGCCTTTGTTTTTGTCATTTCCGGGATTCTTGGTCTCACCCTTCCGCAGGTATTAGCCGGCGGTCACAGCATGATTGCTTTGTTAGAGCATGGGAAACCGGAACTTTCCATGATTTGCATTTTACTTGTCGTTAAATTTTTATTTTCGGCAGTTAGTTTCGGATGCGGCGCACCCGGTGGAATCTTTTTCCCACTTCTGATTTTAGGCGCCTACATCGGGGCAATTTTCGGAAACCTTTCCATCCACGCTCTCTCCCTGCCAAACGATTTACTTCCCCAGTTTATCGTTATCAGCATGGCGGGATTATTTGCGGGCATCGTGCGTGCACCGATTACCGGTATTGTATTGATTACCGAAATGACCGGCAATATGCACCGGATGTTAGACATCGCTGTCGTGAGCAGTATTGCTTATATCATCGCAAACCTGCTTGGCAGCAAACCAATTTATACATCCCTTTTGGAAAATATTCTGAACAAACAGACTGAACTGGAAATTAAAGAGTCGGCAGAAAAAGTTTTGGTTACTTATGTCATTCCTTTTGACAGTCCGGTCTGCCATAAAAAAATCTGCCAGATTGACTGGCAGAAAAATACATTGGTTGCATCCATTGAGCGTGACGGTCACACGATTACGCCGAAAGGCGACACCGAAATTCTGCCCGGCGACTTGCTCATGGTGCTCATCGGCAGACAATACTACGCTGCCGATTATGCAGCTTATGAAAAGTTAATTAACGGCTGATATATCGATATATTTTTTTGTTGTCTGCAGTTCACCTTTCACCTGCAAATAAATTTTATATTTATCTTTTGGCAGATTGGTTAGCTGCATGGCAACTTTATAAACCATCGTGCGGAACACATCCATTGTCTGGTATGTGTCATCAAAGTCAACCTGATAGCCACCCTTGTCACCAATAAAATAAACTTTTTCCACTTCGTGGTCTACGTTATTCACAAAGAGTAAATCTTCCTGCATCTCATATTCGATAGCAGCACTCTTGATATGATGTTTCTTTTCCGACTTTAACTTGCAGTATTTGCTGCTTGATATCTCTTGCGGCTGTTTAATCTGACCGACCTGATAATCGCCGGTCACCTGCATCGGCTCTGCGAGTTCCTGCACATTCGGCTCAAACGGATACGCGCGGAAAAATCCCGGTTTTACACCAAACTCGGAAAGCACCTCGCCGGTCTCATAATCGTATTCAAAAATACCACCGCCATCACCGTCCACCGGTTCTGCATAAGAACCTGCCATATTATACACACGCTTTTTGTCAGGAACATAGATTCCATTTGCACGGATTCTTGTCTTTGGTCCGGCAAATCGTTTATACAGCGAAACGGTTTTATTTTCCTCATCAATATCATAAAAACTCACATAACTGAGCGGATCTTTATCAAAAGACTTCGCCTTTCGACGCTTTGCCCAGTGATTATCATAAACAATAATCCGTTTTTTCTGCGGATTCGATTCATCCGGGAGTGCAATTTCAAATGCCGCATGCTGCTGGTAACACCATTTGACATCACCTTCCGGCTGCAAAAGATATGATGTCATCTTTGTTCCCTCCCAGAATTTCGGGTCGGATAAAATCCAGCGGAGTTTTTTCGTATCGTAATCTACACAAATTACCGCATGCACATTTCTGAGGGAAATCAAAATCGTGCGGTCTTTTTCATAATACGCAGCGGAATTTACATGGCACCAGTCCATCATATTCTGATAGGTTTCATCAAAAATCTCTGCCATATTTAACTGCCACACAATTTCACCGGTCTGTCTGTCAATCTCAATAACGCAGTCCTCCGTATGCTCAAGCATTGAATTACTTCCGGTGAGAATGTTGCCGCCTGCCTTTTCTTCCGCCGTGTGGTGAACCCCTTTTTCCGTCAGATAGGTTCGAAACACACGACCGAAATAGTCCATATCATAAGACTCTACTGTCTGGGGATTGGAATAGGATGGCACGGAAATATATTTTTCCATGTAAAAAAAGTGACCATCCGATAATGGAAAAATACCATATCCTCTCGGTTTGCGGCTGAGATAATAACGTATTTTCCCTTCGATATCAAACACGCAGGTATGAATCTTGACACCGCCATTTATCATAATATTGGAATACGCCGGTTTGTCGGTCCGTTTTTTCACCGTAATCACGTTGCGCAGTGACTTCGGCAGTCTCTTCGTTCGTATCGTGAAAGTATGGCTTTTTACGCAGTTTCCCTCATCATCGAGAATCTCTATGACGATGTCATTTGCCTTTTCAGCATACATCCCTAAAATCGGCACTCGATGCTCTTTTTTCTTGGGAAGTTCTGTAACAAAATCCGTCTCCTTTAAATTTCCTTTTGTCGTAACACGGACACATGCCGGCTCTTCTAAAATGAACAAAGCAAGTGCAGTCAACGGTGCCTCTCCATATGGATCTTTTATAACGAGCATATGGTCAAACGTGTACTCACCACTGCTCAAAAGCTGCTTATACAAATAGTCTCTAGTCAGTGACTTTATGGAACAGGACTGCTCACGACGTATATTCGTGCGAAATCCTGCGATTTCTTTGCGGAGAAATAAATTCTCATACGACGCCGCTTCTTCACCTGCCCGTCCGGTTTCCCACACAATGACCTCACCGCCATCGGCAAATTTCTTGTGGTGAACCGTCTTTTTTTCCTTTTGCCCAAACTGCCTGCAAATCCAATCCTTCACCCTCTTACACGAAGACACAAAATAATTATCCATTTTTGTTCCTCCATGCACGTTTTGCTAATTGATTCTTTTTAAAATTTCCTGATATACAACTTTTGCACACTCCTGTGGTGTGAAATGTATGGTATCCAAAACAATTTCCGGATTCTCCGGCTTCTCATAACCGGAATCTTTTCCCGTAAAATTTTTAATATTCTTTTTGTACAAACCTTTTGGATCCCTCTTACAACAGGTCTCAAAATCCGTACTCACATATACCTCAAGAAATTGATTTTCCCCGACGCGCCCTCTCGCAAACCGGCGCATCTTACGAAACGGGGAAATAAAAGCAGCCAGTGTAATAACTCCTGCGTCGCAAAACAGGGCAGAAATTTCTCCAATCCGCCGTATGTTTTCATCACGGTCCTTATCCGTAAACTCCAAATCCGAATTGATTCCATGTCGAATGTTATCTCCGTCTAAAAGATAAACTGCTTTTTTTGCATCATTCAACATTTTCTCCAGTTCTACCGCAATTGTTGATTTTCCGGAACCGGACAGTCCCGTAAACCAAACAACAAGCCCCTTTTGTCCGAGCACACGATAACGATCTTTCGCCGAAACCTTATTCGGCTGCCAAATAACATTTTCCGTCATTTTCTTTTTCTCCTTTAATGAAATCGCATATCCACCCATATTCTGGAAGAAATCCTATCATAGGTTTTTGTCACAAAAAAGGCTTTTTTAATTTTTATTTCCAATGAGCTTTATCTTTTTTTCCTTCCGGTTTCATCACGTGTTTAATGTATGAAAACGTCTCTTTTTCCCCCCTATCGCGCAGCATAATCAGCAAATCCTCTAATTTCTGCGACGTTACCGGGTGCATCCAGCGTCGTTTTCTCCCTTTGTCAAAATAAAGAAACGGCTTCTCCGTATCATAGTCATCCCCATAATAAATTTTACTTGCCGCCACGCGGTCGCAAAACATTTCAATCAAATAACGGGTTGGCATCTCCACCGGTTCTTTCCGGTTTAACTTCGGATTGTAATCAACCCAGTATTCAAAATGGTGTTTATTGCGTCCCTGATGATGAAGCCACGCACGCGAAAAGCCGTACCGTTCCCTCTCTTTTTCATTTGGACTTTTATCACCGAGATAATTTTTTGCCCCCGGAATAAATTCCGCCGGACTGTATTTTGACAAATCGTGTCTAAGCCCCTGCCAGAAAATTCCTGCCATAAAGCAATGCACGATTACTTTATGACGGTGCCTTGTAATCGTAGAAAAATGTTTCCAGATATGCATAAGTATAACCTGCTTTCCTTTGTTTCTAAACTTCGAGCACATTGCACAGTAAAAAAGCAAGCACAAGCGATACGACAATGCGTCCGATGTTTTTCCATTTCCTATGATATAATATCAGATTTACGAAATAAAAGAAAGCAATCATTGTGGGAACCGCCAAACGCGGAATCTCAGGATTTGAATTAATCTCCATCTCGGACAACAAAAGCCCTGTCATCACGGTAAGCAAAAGTCCCGAAACAACAACGCGAATTGCCTTTTTGATTACCTTAAAAACGGCACATCCTTCCAGTCTGTCATACAAGTGGTAAACCAGATAAAAGACAAAACAGGAGCAGGCAACACTACAGGCAAATCCCGCCACCGCAAAGGCAAATCCACCGGCTATCGTTCCAACGACCGCCTCTCCGCACAAATAACCGATCCCTGCCAAAGTCTTGCACAAAATAGACCCCGGCAGCACATTTACGATTACAACCAGATGATTGTAAAAGTCACTTTCTGAAATATATTCCGGCACAAAAAGACCGTCGGCAATGGATAAATAGGCATCTCCGCCACCAAATGACAAAAAGGAAGACACAGCGCCCTGCCCTACAAAGCCCGCCGCTTCACGCCACATCATAAAAAGTGCCGGCAGACAAAACAAAA
Organism: Clostridium sp. AF36-4; assembly: GCF_003435975.1. NCBI lineage: Bacteria > Bacillati > Bacillota > Clostridia > Eubacteriales > Clostridiaceae > Clostridium > Clostridium sp. AF36-4. The sequence goes on from NZ_QTVH01000004.1 coordinate 81,431, forward strand.
GCAGAAATAAAACCCATAACAAAAGTCTGCCCCCCAGTTTTCCGGCTGCCAGTTTTGGCTTTTTATCCTTCTTTTTCACCTTTTTCTGGTACAATAATCCTACAACAACACTTCCTAAAAGTGTAAGCAAAAGTATCTGGATTGTCGAGAATTTAGGAAGCCGGATTCCTAACCCAAAAATACGGCAAAGATAATTTCCACCCGTTGCAATAAACACAAATAGAATTACGAACCATGCGGCCACCCGGAATTTAGAGTGGCGGTACGACTTTAATGTCTGCACAATGTATTGCGTCAAAAGGCACAAAATAAACGCTGTAATGCCGATGGAAGCATACTGAATCTGCTGTAAAATATTAGAATCCGCACCGCTAAGCAGCATTAAATACAATACCGTAAACACAACTCCCGGAAGAGCCATCAATACACCGCCCGCGAGCATCCCACCGATGCCGCCGACATGCAGACCAATCCCCGATGCAATTTCAACCGGAAGTGCCCCCGGTGTCAGCGTTGCGGCAATAACCGACTTGTCATACTCATCTTTACTTACCAGTTTTTTTTCGTTTACCACTTCCTGCTCCAATACCGGAATCAGTGCATTTCCACCGCCGAAACCAATCACTCCCACCTTTATCATCGATTCGATGAATGTGAATTGTTTCTTCATAGCTTCCTCCAAATCTCATTTGTCAACGAGATTAGCAAACGGTCTTGTCAAAAGTATGACTTGCCAAAATTTTTCATACAATGAACTAAAGGAAACCAAAGGAGTCTGTGATTGAAACTTTTAATTGATGTAAATCAGCTTTTATGGAATGGTCCTATTCTTGTTATGCTTTTTGGCACACATGTTTACTTCACCCTGCGTTTACGGCTTGTGCAGCGAAAAATCGGATATGGCATCTCCCTTTCTCTTTCCGATGGCAGCAAAAACAAAAAGGGATTTGGGCGTTTTGGTTCGCTTACAACAACGCTCGCTGCTACGCTTGGAACCGGAAATATTATAGGCATTTCCACCGCCGTTTTCTTAGGCGGACCGGGTGCTGTATTTTGGTGCTGGCTCACCGGACTTTTAGGCATGGCAACCACTTACGCCGAAACGTTTTTGTGCCACCATTTCCGCTATCAGGGACACGGTGGACCCATGTATATTCTTCATTTTTTATTGCACAAAAAAACGCTTGCACTTCTTTACAGTGCCGCCCTCACGCTATCTGCATTTTTTATCGGATGCACCACACAAAGCAACGCAATAACCGAAACCTGTCATCAGGTCTTTTCGCTTCCGCCTGCCACTTGTGCGATTATAACCGCTTTTTTTGTGGGATTAATTTTAATGCAGGGACGCAAATGGATTGAAAATGTCTCCATCGCCATTGTGCCGACTATGGCTATTTTTTTCTTTGGCGGATGTCTTCTCTATCTCATTCTGCACGCAGATTATCTTCTGCCCTCTCTGAAATTAATTTTTTCCTCCGCTTTTGCACTGCCTCCCATCGGTGGCGGTTTTGCCGGATACACGATGGGAAAAGCCATCCGCTATGGCGTGGCAAGGGGGCTTTTTACAAACGAATCCGGGCTTGGCACAACCGGCCTGATTGCCGGCCACTGCTCGGAAGATGATTCCGTCAAACAGGCCGCCATTTCCATGTCCGCCACCTTTTGGGACACCGTCGTTCTCTGCGCCATCACCGGACTTGTACTTGTCTGCTATCAGTTGGAATTTCCGTCCGAATGGCAGACTCTTCCCGCCTCCGCCTTAACGACCGCCGCATTTGGAAAACTTCCATTTTTCGGTGATGAAATTTTATCCATTGCCATTATCAGTTTTGCACTTGCCACCTTAATTGGCTGGAGTTACCTTGGCAAGCAGGGATTTGACTATTTGTTTCAGGGAAAATATGAGCGTTTTTACCAGACTCTATACCTCATTATGATTTTTGCCGGAGGCATTATGCCGCTTGCTCTCGTCTGGGAAATGACCGATTTTATTAACCTTTTCCTCCTTCTTCCAAACATTTACCTGCTCGCCCGGTGCCGAAAATATGTAAAAAAAGAGTAATTTATACAAAAAAACATACTTTTTACATATTTTTTTTGCTATAATTACACTATATAGGTAAAATGGGTAAAAAGTACAAAGGAGATTTTATCTTATGCCAAACAAAATCACTTCATGGCTGAAAAGCCATGTCACACAATATAAAATTGATTTTATGAGCCTTAACCGTCTGCGCTTAAATCAAACGGTATCCGGCCAGATTCCGGTGACAATTTCTCTGACTGAGAAAACAAGGATGGCAGAAAATCTTTTATGGGCAAGAAGCCACGATGCCTCGACTTCATTTGAGTCGATGGAACTTTTGTTAAATCCCTATGGCATCACACCGCTCACTGCACTTTGCATGTTTCACACCGACACAAGATGCCGTTTATCTTACACGGTTGTGAGCGATTTTTGTATGCCCTGGCACTACGATTCCATGACGTACACAACCAATCACGTGCTTCCTGTTTTCGGCTTATGCGAGAACACGGATAATATCATTACTTTGACATTATATGACGAGTCAAACCAGCCTATTAAAAGCCGTGAAATCACATTGCATACCGGCACATTGAGCGAAACAAACCATTATCCATGCGTCCAGGACAAACAGGGGATGTATCGTTATTTCTTATCGCTTCCGGCAAAAGATGATAATTTAATTCCGCTCTCGGACGGACACTTTCTGATTGTCCATCCGGACTATCTGGTAAAAACAGAGCAGGGGCTTTTACCAACACACATATATGAGGTGGATTTGCTTGGCAGATGTTACCGCACCTACTATGTGGGTGATGGCATTTTTGACGTGTATGGCGAAATTTCTGCGGAAAACAAAAACTTATTAGTGCTTTCTTCGGATGCCAAAAAAGGAGATAAGTTATTATTCGAAATCAACCGGGAAACCGGTGCAATCCAGCATATCTACTCCCCTTATGAAAGAGAAGTAACATCTCCTGCCACACATCTGAAACAGGAATTTTTCAAATCCGTCATCAGCGACTCATTAGAGCAGTTTTCGCATTTTGGAGAATGTCTGGAAAAAATTGAATTTCCGGTCGTCGGCTGGCTCAAAGCACCGGTCTTTTACAAGGCAGCTTCGGTAGAAACATCTTCTGCTACCGATTTAGAATTTATGAAAAATACCTACGGCATTACATTTTCCATAAACGGCGACAGTTTGTTAGTAAACACAACCGGTGACTTGATTCAGGAAATTGTATTCAGTCATCCGGACCGCATTTACCAGCTTGATTTGACAAATCCGCCGCTTGACGAAGCTTTGTACGAAAAATACCGCTACACACTTACCGTTCCTTTAACGGAAATGTACAGCGGTACCTATTCTCTTGTTATCCGTTTTCGTGATGGCAAACAGGAAGTCTTACAGGATGCCCTGTCCCTCTCGCGGAGAAGAAATAACGAAAATTAGTTATCCTGTCCATAATAAGCATTGGCTCCGTGTTTGCGGAAATAATGCTTATCCATCAAATACTGCGGCGCGCGTTTTACACGAGGATTTAATGTCAGTGTATGGTGCGCCATTTCTGCTACTTTGTCCAAAACAACCGCATTGTAAACGGCATTTGCCGGGCTTGTTCCCCACGCAAATGGTCCGTGGTTCTTTACAACGATTCCCGGAACTTCCATCGGGTCTTTATCGCCAATTGTCTCGATAATGACAAGCCCCGTATTTCTCTCATAATCCAAGTTAATTTCCTCTGCGGTCAAATCTCTTGTACACGGAATATCTCCATAAAAATAATCCGCATGTGTCGTTCCCAGTGCCGGAATCGACATTCCTGCCTGCGCAAATGTTACCGCCCACGTTGAATGCGTGTGGACAACACCTGCTAAAGAAGGATATGCACGGTACAATTCAATATGTGTTGCCGTATCCGAAGACGGACGGTATTTTCCTTCGATTACATTCTGGTCAAAATCAACAACAACCATATCATCCGGCGTCAATTCATCGTATTCAACACCACTTGGCTTAATAACAACATAATTGTTTTCGCGGTCAATTCCGCTTACATTTCCCCAAGTGTAGATGACAAGTCCTTTTTTCTGAAGCTCCATGTTTGCTTCGTATACTTCTTTTTTTAACTGTTCTAACATACTTAATTACCTCCATCAAAATTTTTAAACTATGGATAGTCTTATCGTACCACAAAGACCGCCATTTGTCACGATACTCTTGACAGACATGGTAAAATAGTTTTGTAGGTCTACTCCAGAGATGGCCTAAGAAGGGAAATGATTATGTCAAACTTAATTTACAGTATTAACGCCACACTTCCTATTTTTTTACTTATCATCTTAGGAAAGGTTTTGAAAACAACAAAAATTATCAACGATGAATTTACCAAAACAGCGGACCGCTATGTATTCCGCATCGCACTGCCGGCTCTTTTATTTTCGGATTTGACAGAAAATAATGTCGGCTCTGCCTTTGACGGAAAATATGTGTTATTCTGTTTTTCTGTCACTATTTTTTCCATCGCCGTTTTGTGGGGGCTTACTGAGAAATTCATGAAAAATGAAGAGCAAAAAGGTGCCTTTATTCAGGGCTCTTACCGCAGCAGCGCCGCCATTTTAGGACTTGCTTTCATCAACAATATGTATGACAGTGTCGGCATGGCTCCTTTAATGATTATCGGCTGCGTTCCTTTGTATAATATTTTCGCCGTCATCATCCTTACGTTAAAAGGTGACAACGGCGGTAAAAAGCCAAATATGAAAGAAACTTTTATCAATGTGATGAAGAATCCGATTTTACTTAGTATTCTGATCGCACTTCCATTCGCTTTATTGAACCTGCACTTTCCATCCTTTGTCAATAAAGCCATTGGAAGTGTGGCAAACACTGCAACCCCTCTCGCATTGATTTCCATCGGTGCCAGCTTTGAAGGAAAAAAAGCATTGAAAAAAATGAAACCAACCCTTCTTGCTTCTTTTATCAAACTGATTCTGCTTGCCGGTCTGTTTTTACCGCTTGCCGTCTTCTTTGGCTACCGCAATCAGGAACTCATGGCACTGCTTGTTATGCTTGGCTCACCGACTACGGTTTCCAGCTACATTATGGCAAAAAACACCGGAAACGATGGCATATTAACATCCAGCATCATTGTCCTGACGACACTTTTGTCCTCACTGACTCTGACGCTTTGGATTTTTGTTTTAAAGAGTTTCGGAGTCCTGTAAACTACTGCCGCTTTGCTTCTCCGTTCTCATCTAAATACAGCACGCGAACCTGTCCGTCAGACATAATAACACGGCACATGTACCGCGAATCATTCAAAGAATAATACACTTTTTTATCCGCAATCGGATAGTCGGTAATAGTCTTGTCCGCAAATGATTTTAAACGGTGTCTTGCTGTCATAGGGTACAGCGGATTATGGAATAAAAGCAGATACGGCACAAGCGAAACAACCGCAAAGACTACGCCGATAACAATCTTTACCACTCTTTTTTTATTCTTCTTTCCTAATATGCGGGCAGCTGCCCCAAGTCCCAATCCGATAAACTGTGCGATCATAAGCACAAGCAGACATTCAAATAAAATAATTGCGATACTTCTTGCACTGGTCTGAAGCTCTGCTATCGCATTTTCACTTCCCGCCAAAATCTGATATGCACTCGCAAGTACAATCGTGCAGACCGGCACAAAAAAACTGTATTTTCCAAGTAAAAGCATGGCAATCACGGACACCACCGGAACGACTAACATCATCTGTGGTAAATCAAATGCCTGTACTAACTGCACATATTCAAGCATTCCAATCGCCGAAAAGGCAATAATCAATAGTCCGGTTCGCAATCTCTTCCATCGTTGTTCTCTCATTCGTTTACTCCTGTCTTCGTAATATTATCTATTGATATTGCCTTATTATAGCCTATCTGCGCCATTTCTGCAACCAAAGCCGCCAGCCGTTTTGAGGGGACATAAACGACTGGCGGCTCTTACTTTATTACTTCGTACTACTCCCGAGTCTCTTTATCCGATTTTACCAGCCTGCAACTGGTATGTCACCTTATCATCATCGTCCTGCTTTTCACTCATAAGATAAATCTCTTTTTCATTCTTCATTGCCAGACTAAAGGTTACTTCACTTTCCTGCATGCCATCAAAGTTACTGATTCCATAAAGCTGTGTAAATTTCTTAGCGGTCAGTTTTGCTTTGAAAAATCCTTCGCCGGAAATCACATAAATGTTCTGTCCGTAAATCTGTACCGCACTGCCGTACATACCATAGGATTCGCGAAGCGGAATACTCATAACGTGGCCGTTTGACAACAGACATTTTTCTACGTCTGTTTTTCCATCCGCTGCTTTCTGCACACCGGAAGAAACCAATTTGCTGACTACTACATCATGAAACTCAAATCCATCCTGTTCAACGCCGGCAATCACATCCCCCTCTGCTGTTTTCGGAATAAAACTGCAAACAGCCTCTTTTGTAATCGTCAATTTATCTAAGTCAACCGTTACAACACCATTATTTCCGGTAGTCAAAATACTGAGTACGGCAGTATTGTTCTGAACTGCCAAAAGTTCCATACTGTATTTTTCCTGAAGACCGGTCATATTTGGAATCAACTGGTCGTTGACTGCAAGTTCAGCCTCGATTTTACCCTGCGCATTCACCTTTACCAGATAATATGCCGTCTTGGCAACCATATCGCCATCTTTATCTGCTAAGAAGTAGAAGTTGCCTTTCGCATCTTTCCACTGTGCCGTAATCTGCTGCATGCCCTTTGCCTTTGCTGCAGCATCTGCATCTAAGGCTACCGGCTGGCTTGCCATAGCAGCACCGCTTACGGTTTTACGAAGGCAGTTCGAATGGTCTGCTGCCCACTCATATACACAGAATGTACCATCACCATCCATCTGTCCTGCTTTATTCAAATTGCTGAAATTTTCTTTTACTTTTGTTACCGCATATGGTGCATAATAATCTTCACCGTATACAACGGTTGCTTTGTTACGGTTGATTTTTACTTTCTTAACCATATGTCCCTGAATATTTACAATCAGTAATTTTTTACATTTGTTCATCTTGAGGGAAGAAATTTTGTTATACGCCAGATAGACATATTTCAATTTTTTGTTACTATTCAAATCAATCTTGCGCAGATTGCCATCCTGCATCTCAAGATATGTTAAGTTCTTGTTCTTCTTTAAGTTAATGGTTTTTACTGACGTCTCGTTCGCAACAAACTTCTGAAGATTTGTCAGTTTCTCGATTCCCTTAAAGTTCTTAATGTCCTTAATATACTTTTTGGTATACTTTCCATACTTGGACTTCTTAATCTTAATCGAGTTTTTGGTACTGGATGTACCAAACTTCTTTGCTTTCTTAATCTCGCCCTTTGAGAGCTTTTTGTCTTTGTTCTTGTCATAATTGGATTTTACAAGTTCACGAAAGACCTGATCCGGAAAATTCTTCTTGTTAATCGCAATCTTTTTCGGTGCTTTTGCTTCCGACTCATTTGATCCTGCCACTACGCCTGCGGTGAGCATCAATGCTGTCGCCGCAAATAAAATTTGTTTTTTCATAAAAAAACCTCCCTTTTACTAAGTTTATTGTTTTGGGCTTTTTCTTACCCCTTTATACCAATAAGACGATTCAAAGAGAGGAAAAGTTGCAAAAAATTTATTTTTTTTTATTTTTTTCGCTACGCCTCTTTTTTTCCGGCCTGTTTTTTGTTTTTTTACAGCGCAGCGTTTTATAGGATGGCTGTTCCGATGGCCCGACAGAATCCACGTGCAGAGCCACAATACGCCCCAACATGTCTCCTTCATAGTCTAGCATATAGGAACCATTTTCCAATACACGCATTAAATTTGCTGAGGTTTTCGGATTATACGAAAGCCCATTTACATCAACTCGTATTCCTTGTTTGTAAACCTGATTCATCTCGTCTACAATCCATTGATTCTGCTGCATAGTTTCCCCCTCATAATACTTTTCCGTGATATTATCATATGAAAGTGCCATTTTTCGTTCCATCCCGGCAAGTCATAGATTATTTTCCTGCACCTCCCATCGTATCGCTTTGACTTACCTGCTTCTATTATATAAGAGGTGATTTTGCCAAAACAAGTGTCGTCTATCCGTTTCAGCTCATCCCAAACGACTAAACGACTTTCCCCTTGTTTTTTTTCACTTAGTGTTGACTTTATAGATAAGATAACTTATACTTTTCTACAATAGAAAATATGAAAGGATGTGTGCTTGTGAAAATTGAACGAACGAGTGAAAATCAAATCCGTTGTACCTTAAACAAACATGATTTGATGGAACGTCAGCTCAAAATCAGTGAATTGGCTTACGGCTCCGATAAAGCTAAAGAACTTTTTCGTGATATAATGGAGCAAGCGAATATAGACTTAGGTTTTGATGCGGATGATATTCCACTTATGATTGAGGCAATCCCGACTTCACGGGATTCCATCATTCTGCTTATTAATAAAGTTGATAATCCAGATGAATTGGATGAGCGTTTCTCCATGTTTGGCCCATCGGATGATGCCGATTCCGATGACAATGATTTGTTAGAAGAAGATGCACCGGAGAATTCTGAGGATTTCATAAACTGCTTCGAGCAGCTCCATGAATTATTGGAAGAAGCCGAGGATAATGAAACAAAAGATTCTTCTGAATCATCAGGCGAATTTGTACCATTAAAGGATACTTTGCAGGGAAACAGACGCAACGCTAAGAAAAAAGAGGCAGAACCACTTGCTAACCGAATCAAAGTATTCTCCTTTGATTCCCTGAATACGCTGATAACACTTACCAGTCAGATTGACTGCGATTACCGTGGCAAAAACAGTTTGTGGAAAGACCCTGCTACTAAGCGGTATTTCTTGTTACTCCACCGCGGCAAAGGGAAAAATGCTTTCCGTCTGATGTGTTCTGCTTTGGCTGAATACGCAAAAGAGGAAAATGTTACTTATGCCACACAGGCATATTATAACGAGCATTTTCGTCTGATTTTGAAGGACAACGCATTAACTAAGCTTGCTGATATTTAAGGCTGCAATGAATTAAGAACATGAAAAAAGGACCACAAAAGCGGTCCTTTTTTAATACAATCTTATGCATTCTTTGTTGCCAGATACTCATTAATTTTCGTAACCAGTTCATCGCTGTCAATGCCGTGAACCATTGCTGCTTCCTCTAAACTTTCTCCCTGAGAAGCCGGGCAGCCAATGCAGTGCATACCGGACGCCATAAGAATCGGTGCAACCGTTGCGTCTGCCTGCAAAATTTCTCCAATCAGCATATCCTTTGTTACTTCCTTCAACATAGTATATATCCTCCTTTTGGCTTTCGTCATCGATAACTATCATATCATGCAATTTCGATTATAGTCACAAGTGTATTCTTTGTCAAGGAATGTTATTCGCATTTTGAGTCTGTAAAGTTTTTCCATTTTTAAGAAAGAATCTCAATTAATGGATGCTGATTAAATCTATCAATAATCCGGTTGACAGATTTCATAAAGTAAACTAGTATAAGCGTGAGTTAGATTTAACTAACTACATAAAGGAGGTTTAACTATGATATCGATTGTTTATTGGTCACAGACAGGAAACACGCAGGCTATGGCAGAAGCGATTAGCGAAGGCGTAACAGAAGCAGGCAAAGAAGCTAAAATTATTGATGTTACGGACGCTTCTCTGGATGCCTTGAAAGCAGAAAAAGTATTTGCACTCGGATGTCCGGCAATGGGCGCAGAGGTTTTGGAAGAAAGCGAAATGGAACCTTTTGTATCCGAGTTGGAAAGAAGCGTTGGTGGAAAGACCATTGCACTCTTTGGCTCATATGGCTGGGGTGACGGTCAGTGGATGCGTGACTGGGTAGAGCGTATGGAAGCAGCCGGCGCACGTGTATTAAACGGCGAGGGTCTGATTTGTCAGGAAGTCCCAAATGACGATGCTATTGCTGAATGTAAGGCACTTGGCAAACAGCTTGCCGCTCAGTAATGATATTTTTTATCAGTAACGCAAGTCGTGCTCCTTTTCCATTCTTTTCTAAGGGCTTATCGATAAATTTTCCCTTGTATTTTTGAGCAAATTGTATTATCATGTGAGTATGTTCAAAATATTTTTGAGAAAAGGAGGATTTAAAAATGGCTTATAAAATTTCTGATTCTTGCATCAGTTGTGGTTCATGTGCATCTGAGTGTCCAGTAGGCGCTATTTCAGAAGGCGATGCACATTACGAAATCGACGGCGGAGCTTGCTTGGATTGCGGTTCTTGCGCAGCAGCATGTCCTACCGGTGCGATTGAAGCTGAATAATTTTTATTAAAATTAAAAAGGGACTGTCATTTGACGGTCCCTTTTGTTTTGTCTTTTTCCTTACGATAATCTTGCAAGCAATTCTTTACTTAATTCCTCATAACCCGGTTTACCAAGCAGAGCAAACATGTTTTTCTTGTAACTCTCAACGCCTGGCTGATTAAATGGATTCACGCCAAGCAGATATCCACTGATACCGCAGGCATATTCAAAGAAGTAGAACAACTCACCAAGATAGAACTCGTTCTGCTCCGGAATACGAATCTGCAGATTTGGAACATTACCATCCGTATGAGCAAGCTGTGTTCCTTTCATCGCACTCTTATTTACAAAATCCAATGTTTTTCCGGCCAGATAATTCAAGCCGTCCAAATCATTTTCTTCTTTTTTCACGGTAAGGTCAAGTGCCGGTTTTTCCAGTTCCATTACGGTCTCATACATAATACGGGAACCGTCCTGAATAAACTGCCCCATTGAGTGAAGGTCGGTTGTCAAATCAACGGAAGCCGGGAAGATACCTTTCTGGTCTTTTCCTTCGCTCTCGCCATAAAGCTGCTTCCACCATTCACCTACATAATGGAAAATCGGTTCATAGTTTGCGAGTACCTCAACGGATTTGCCTTTACGGTACAAAAGGTTACGAACTGCTGCATATAAAATGGCATCGTTTTTCTCAATTGGTGTCTCTAAGCAAAGCTTACGCATGCTCTGTGCACCTTCCATAAGTTTTGTGATATCAGCACCGCTTGCTGCAATCGGAAGAAGACCAACAGCTGTTAATACGGAAAATCTTCCGCCTACATCATCCGGTACTACAAATGTTTCATATCCTTCTTCGGTTGCAAGACTCTTCAACGCACCTTTTGCTTTATCCGTCGTTGCATAAATTCGTTTTGCAGCCTCTTCTTTTCCATATTTATTCTCAAGAATCTCTTTCATCACGCGGAAAGCAATCGCAGGTTCCGTTGTGGTTCCCGATTTACTAATGACATTTACCGAGAAATCACGGTCGCCGATTGTCTCAATCAACTGTGCCAGATATGTACCACTGATATTATTACCTGCATAATAAATTTCCGGTGTCTTGCGTACAGACTTGTCCACACTGTTGTAGAAGCAGTGTCTCAAAAATTCGATTGCTGCACGGGCACCCAGATAAGAACCACCAATACCAATTACAACCAATACATCTGAATCTGACTGAATCTTTTTCGCTGCTGCCTGAATCCGCTCAAACTCAGCCTTGTCATAATCTTCCGGCAAATCAATCCAGCCAAGGAAATCATTTCCTGCCCCGCTTTTTGACTCCAAAGTCTCTCTTGCCGCATGAACCGAAGCCATCATCAATTCCACTTCATCCTCACGGATAAATTTATCCGCTAACGAATAATCAAACGTAACATGTTTTCCCATCAAATTGTTCCTCCTGTTGTGTTATTAGTCTATTAATCCACTTACCATAAATTATACTCTTTCCATTTTCTCTCTGTCAACTACTAACCGAGATATTCTTGAATGACTTCACGTATCACACTCTCTTCCTCTTTGGTAAACGTAAGGTCTTCTGATGTTAATTTCTTAGGTTCCGTTTTTTTCTTCGAAAAATCCAAATCCACAACTTTCTGCTCCGGTGTCTTATCAAAATATTCTCTTTGATATTCACTTAGATGCTCTGCATGAAACAGTTCATTTTCAAGGCGGGGTTTGCAGATATTTTCCAGATAATCCGTAATATCAACCTGCAGCATGTCAAAAAGATTCGATGTATTTGCTATGTATTCGATGAGTAATAAAACTCCGGTTGCAAAAACACCTGCTAACAGCTGTGAAAAAACAATTGCCGCAGACATTCCCTGCATCATGGCAAAAATACCGCTTGCCATACTTCCCGCCATTACGATTACAAGACAGAACCCATTGATATTTTCCCACGTTTTCATATAAAGCCCCATCATGCGGTAGTGCCACAAATATTTCTTCACAAAAAGAGAAACATTGGGAACTCCCATTTTTAACTTATAGCAGGCATCGAATTTCATCACCATTGACTTCACAAGTTTATGTTTGGAATGTCCCATATCCTGTACCTCCCTAAGCATCGCCCGGTATTTGTGGCGAATGAGGCACTTAACTAACATTGATACAAGACACACAGCAGCAATACCTGCCACAACATACTGTTTTTGAATCCACTCTGTCATATTCATCTTCCTTTCCTGTTTGATAAGACAAGTATAACAATGGGATATTCTTCTGCCTAGAAGGATATCCCATCAAATTCAAAAATCGTATGACATTATTTTGGATTATCTGCCAATTTTCGGCATCATCCAACTATTTACAAGCTTTTTCAATAATATCTGCAACTTTCACAACAGCATCCTGCTGATTGCTTTGACTCATTGCCTGTTTATAAGTTTCCTTATTCTCATCAACCGATGTAATGGCTGCCAACAATTTTTCGCTCGTTAATTCTTCTTCTTTAATCACATAGCTAAAGCCCTGTTTTTCAAAAGAAGCCGCATTCAAAATCTGGTCACCGCGGCTTGCTTCCAACGACAGCGGAATCAGAATGTTCGGTTTATGAAGGGCCAGCAATTCACAAATTGCATTTGCGCCGGCACGCGAAATCACCAAATCTGCTGCATCCAGCAAATCGCACAATTCTTTCTGAATATACTCAAACTGCACATAGCCTTCTGTCTGTTTCAGTGATTCGTCCACTTTGTCTTTTCCACACAGATGAATGACCTGATATTTTTCTAATAACTTTGGCAAAATCTCCCGGACTGCCTCATTCACACGAACGGAGCCAAGACTTCCGCCAATTACAAGAATAACCGGTTTGTTTGCCGTAAATCCACAAAAATCCAGTCCTTTGAGACGGTTTCCGGAAAACAGCTCACTTCGGATTGGCGTTCCTGTCAAGTATGCTTTATCCTCCGGCAGATTGGCAATCGTTTCCGGGAAGTTTGCACAAATTGCCGTAGCGGACGGAATACAGAGACGATTGGCAAGTCCCGGTGAAATATCGGATTCATGCAGCACACATGGAACTTTTTGTCTGCTCGCTGCTTTTACAACCGGCACCGTTACAAAACCGCCCTTTGAAAAGATAACATCCGGTTTGATTTTCTTAATCAGTTTCTTTGCCTCTGAATATCCCTTCAAAATACGGAATGGGTCCGTAAAGTTTTTTACGTCAAAATAGCGGCGCAGTTTACCGGAAGAAATTCCATAGTACGGAATATCAAAGTTTCCAATCAATTCTTTTTCAATTCCTGTTTTGGAACCAATGTAATGAATCTCAAATCCTCTTTTTTTAAGCTCCGGAATCAACGCGATATTCGGCGTTACATGTCCGGCGGTGCCGCCGCCCGTCAAAATAATTCGTTTCATAGGAAAGTCCTCTCCTTATAAATTTGCTTTAATTGCTTCTGCGATTTCCTGTAAATCAGCCGGTGTTTCACCCGGTTTCCAGCCAATGTTAATATGATCTGTGTCCCCCTCAAAACGAGGAATCACATGAACATGCAGATGGAATACGGTCTGTCCTGCTGCCTCACCGTTATTCTGCAAAATATTTACTCCATCGCAGTGATAAGTCTCTTTCAAAGCTTTCGCAATTTTGCGGGCTACAATCAAAATCTTCGATGCCTCTTCATCCGGCAGTTCAAATATGTTTGCCGCATGCTTCTTTGGCAAAATAATAACATGACCTTTCGCAGCCGGATTCACATCTAGTATGGCACGAAACATATCATCCTCATACACAACCGATGATGGAATCTCATCCGCAAGAATCTTACAAAAAATACAATTATCCACACTCATCCTTCATTTCCTCCATGTTATATATTCTGAAACCGGAAAATGGTGTCAAAATTGCGCAGGATTTTGAAATTTCCCTGTGCCGATAACTCGCCGGACATAAATGCACTCTGGAAAGTTTTTGTGCCATCAAGCACCTGCTTGAAGACTGCGGTCTTCACTTTCGCTGTAACATCTGCCTGCTCCACCGTTCCTCGGTAACAATTCAGTTTTGAATCATTAATATCAATAATAAGAGAAGATTTTTCTTCCACTAAATCAATACGAAAAACTGCTTTTAGTCCTTCCATCGGGAAAAAGTGGCTTTTCAGACGCTCTACATAATCGTCTTCATCTTTTTCCTCGCCAAGCATCCCTTTGAACAAACTTGCTAATTCCTCAATATCTTCTTTTTGTTTTTTTACATAGTTATCATTGGAAACATACTCTGATAACTGCTCGCTCTCCTGTGGCGTCAGGGAAAGATTGCTGGTTCTTAATACATTTCTCTTTACGGCAACGCTGCTGTTCGGAAAAGCAACCGCCTTTTTTGAAATCATGCGGTAAAAATTCTCTGTTTTCTTTTCAATCATTAGGCCAAACTGTGCATTCATTTCGAATTCCACATGATTATCTACATATGCACAGATACCTTCGCCCGGCACACCGCCAAGCATTTCCCATGCGCGAATCAGAGAATACTCTGCCTCTCTCTCCCCATACGTTGTCGCCATCACAACCGGCATCATATACATATGGGAAAGTTTTTCTTTGTCGCCATACAGCCAGCATGCATCCAAAAACTGATGCAGAAAACCGCCAAATCCAAACCACTCCAAAGAAGCCGCCAAAATCACACCGTCTGCCTCTTTTAACGTCTTTGGAAGTACGGTAATCGCACGCTTATCTTCATATAGATTATAGCGTTCCACAGTAACCCGCAATTCATCCAGCACTTTTGTAATTTTCTCTAACACATACAACGTCGGGTCGTCAATCAGACCTCGTCCACCATAATAAATATTAACTCTCATAAGAAACCTCCATTCGGATAAACCGCGTCATGCATAAACAAATGACAGCACCTGCTACAAAACCGCCAATATGGGCGGCATTATCTATCGTCGGATCCTGCATCCCGCTATACAGACTAATGGCAAGATACAAAATATATCGGGGTACTTCCGAAGACAACCTTCCCCGGTTCCCCACAACTAACATCACAAGCAGCGCACCCATCAAACCATATATGGCACCCGATGCACCACAAGATACACTTTCCTGTGCCATTGACAGATTGTACGCTAAGGAAACAATTCCCGCCAATATTCCGGACAAAAAGTATAAAATTAAAAATCTTATTTTCCCTGTTACTTTCTCCAGTGAATAACCAAGTATCAAAAGAGAAATCATATTGTTAAACAGGTGATCAAATCCAAAATGAAGGAAAAAATGCGTAATAAGCCGGTAATATTCATGTCTCTGTACAATATACGGCTCATACACAGCGCCCATTTTTATCATATATTCGGCATCATAACTGGAACCATGAATTTCCACATACAGATACACCACAACATTAATCAAAATCAGCAAAAGCGTCATCACCGGAATGCGGTTTTTAGTCTCCATATTTTTCTCCCTGTTCTTCCTCTTTTTTAAACTTTATGCTATGATGAATTGTAACACAGAATGAAAGGTCGGTCAATCTGCCGAGGAAAGGATTTCTTATGAACATTCACATTCATGCGGATGCGCAGAATACTAAAAATATATTGACTCTGATTGAGGAGCAGGGATTTTCACTTCCCTGTAACTGCCACGGTGCCCATCGCTGTAATGGTGCGCGGTATTCCTTTGACTGCTCCCTGATTCCAAAGAAGCCAATGGATGTATCCCTTCCGGATACTTCTGACAAAATTCAAAGTATCTCCTTAGAAAAAATGGAAACATCCGACGGCACTGCCGACACCCTTTTAATTGACCTTGGTACAACAACGATTGCCATGGCGTTTATTGATAAAGAGTCCGGTGCTCTGCGCCAGTGTAAAACTTCCGCAAATCCACAAGCTCATTTTGGTTCGGATGTCATTTCCCGAATTCAGGCTGCGACGCATGGAAATCTTTCCGATTTAACGGATTGCATCCGTAAACATATAAAAAAGGAAACCGCCCTCCTCTGCCAGATGACACATAATGACATTTCTGCCATTCGCTTCTGTTATATCGGCGGAAACACCACCATGATACATTTGCTGTTTGGCTATGACTGTACAAGCCTTGGTCACAGCCCTTTTACGATCAAGGTACCTTCCCCAGAACCACTTTCCATTGGAAACTGCACCGTCTACACCGCCCCTTGGATTTCTGCCTTTGTCGGCGGCGATATTACCGCAGGGCTTCTTTCCTGCCATTTACCGTCATCCGGTGAAAATGCTTTGTTTCTTGATTTGGGAACCAACGGTGAGATGGTTCTTAACCACAAAGGAAAACTCTATACCGCTGCAACTGCGGCAGGTCCCGCCTTTGAGGGAAACGGCCTCTCCTGTGGATGTCCCGGCATTTCGGGGGCTATCTCACATGTCGTTTTAAGAACTCTTTTCCCTTCCCTTACGACAATAAACAATGCCCATCCAATCGGAATCTGCGGTTCCGGTGCCATCAGCCTGTGTGCCGAATTACTTCGTAAACACTATGTGACAAGTGACGGTGTTCTAACTGAAAAATTTAAGACAGACGGTATTGTTTTGTCAAAAAGTCCTGATGGAAAATCAATCACCTTCCTTCCCGAAGATTTACGCAGTATCCAGCTCGCCATTGCTGCCATTGCTGCCGGTATCGATATTCTCCTAGCGGAATCCGGTGTATCAAAAAAGGAATCGTTCACACTATATCTTGGCGGCGGTTTTGGATTCCATCTGTCAATTGAAGACTGTCAGTGCATCGGCTTGTTTTCAGACCTTTGCATTTCTGAAATAAAAGTAATGGGAAACACTTGTCTTCAGGGATTGTATCAATGGGCTGTCTATGAACGGACACCGGCGATTCAAAACGACTGCGTCCCTTTGAATTTAGGGGAACACCCGGATTTTCAGAAAACCTATCTGCACCACATGACTTTTCCGGACATCCGCTAATTTTGTGTCGTTATTTTAAGTGATTTCCACCACATACTCGCCAGTCCCAAACCGCAGGATATCTCCGTCCTTTACCTTTGTTTTCTGCCACGGAACTAATCGTGTATCATTATAAAAAGTTCCCTGCCCGGACTCTTCATCCAGCAGATATACCACATCTCCTTCCCGGACAAACTGTGCATGAATGGCACTCACTCCTTTGGCGCACAGCACGCCATCGACCCGTTCTCTCTCACTTCCTATCAAAAACGGAAAATGCGAAAGCGGAACCGGTTCTTCTTTTCCCTGACAGGGAATCAAACAGACCGATAGCAAATCCGTCTCATCCCAAGAAGCAACAATCTCCTTTTGCGGCCACAATTTCCAAGCCCCATATACAGAAACGCCAAGAAAAAATATAAATGCTCCGGCTGCTTTTACCCAGTCTGTTCCACCGGAAACCGCCAGTCGAAACCATCCGCCTGCATACAAAACAACCGGCACCAGAACTCCTAAAATTAAAACTCCAATCGGAACCGCATGCCGCAAAACTTCTGTGTCCATCTGCCCTTTTTTAAACGGTAAAAATTCTTTATCCGGAGTTGACTTTGCCTGATAAATCAAAGAATCTTTTTTCTCTTCCTCTTTTGCAAAATCTGTTTCCACATGAGAATCCGAATCCATATATTCCCGCAAAGCAACAAGTGTCATCCCTTCTTCAAGAAACCTTTTGTGCAGTCCATACACGAAAAATGCCAGTTCAGTATCCTTTTGATTCATATGGTCAATTATAAACTCGGCAACTGCCGCATAAGCAGTCATTCCATAACAATCATTCCCCGGATAATATATGCCATACACTTCTTCCGAATGTTTATCCACAAAAATACAATCCGGCAGTATCCTCACATCATTTCCATCCAGTAAATATGACTCTAACCGTTCCGGCAGGGATAACAAACATTCCATAACCTTTTTCACTTTATGTTTTCCTATACCATCCTTTTCCAGATATTGTTTCAAATTCAACTTACCGGTCACATCATACACATATTGTTTTTTCTCATCCACCCATTCAATCTCCATCGGCACAAAACCGGGAATCGTCTGATAAGAAAACATTTTATCCCCGACATTTTCCAAATCATCTCCCTCAATTTTTAAATAGGTTCTCATGCCCTCCTGAACAAATTCCTGCTTCATTTTCCCCCTCCTTTTCCTTTCAGCAAATCATAATCCCACTTCATTTCCATGGGACGAATCAGTTCCTTTGTAAATACAAAATTCTGCCCGGTTTCCCTCGTTACAAAAAGTGCCTTTATTTCGGATAAAGAAATCGGCAGTGAATACCGGACATCCGCACGCACAGATGCTATCTTTTTGGTAAGTGACACCTGATTGATTTTCATTAAAAATAATTTCTCATTGAGCAGACGACAAAGATTATTTTCTTCTTTTTCAGAAACGGACAATTCTCCCCGCTCACTGCCACATTCTATCCGGTTTCCAATTTCAGAGCCTAATATCATGCGGTCATGGATATAAAAACTGCTGTACAGAAGCGCCAGTATGACCCATATCGTAATGCAGCCGACAAACACCGCCTCTACCGTATAACTTGCTTCTTTCATAAAACCATCACCACCCCGTAAGCGATTGCCGTAAAAGGAACAAACGGAATCCGTTTCTTTTTCCCTACTTTACGGAAAACAAGGAGAAACACCGAAACAATAGCAGAAAAAAACAAACTTAATGTCAAAAGTTCTATGTTGCCAAAAAAGCCAAGCGTTACTCCTGTCATCAGATAAACAAGGGCATCTCCTTCTCCGACGGCACCCCTTGTCGCTTTGCTCATCAAATATAAAAAAACACCCACTGCCACTCCCGGCATCCACTTCCAAAAATCGCCATCTACCACTCTCGCCAGCACTATGACAAGAATACCAATCACGCCGGGAAGTACCGGAATCTTTTGAAGTCTATGGTCAATTACCGCCATCACGGATAAATAAATACCGGTGATTAAAAAAATAAATACATTCATCTTATCACTTCTCCTTTCCGCCACATTTGCTGCACGGCGCACGGTTTCCCACCTGCGAAAGCATAATTTCCCGAATTGTCCGCTTAAGCCCACTGCATGTTCGCGATTTATGGTAACGGTCTCCATAAATCGTGATGTAAACTTCCTCTCCATCCTGCGGCGTTATGCCATGGTAGCATCTTTCGCATATCTTATACTTTCCACCACTGCTGTTTCTAAGATTCACTAAATCACGATACAAAACCTTTGAAATCGTAAGTTTTAAATAACTGCAATCCAGCGAGCGGTGATAAACTGTTCCGGTCTCCGTTAGATAAACAACACAGTCTTTTTCATTTTCCTTTTCCCGCCGCTCCACACCGGTAAAAGCCCTTGTATGTACGCGCTGGCGAAATTGGTAACTGCCCAGAGAAAAAATAGAAAATGGTGTTTTCACCCGGAAACCGGCAATCAAATCGATCTCGTCATTTTCTTTTAAAAGACGGGATTGAAAAAAAGTAATTTTCCCCGCCGAACCTTCT
Organism: Clostridium sp. AF36-4; assembly: GCF_003435975.1. Classification (NCBI taxonomy): domain Bacteria; kingdom Bacillati; phylum Bacillota; class Clostridia; order Eubacteriales; family Clostridiaceae; genus Clostridium; species Clostridium sp. AF36-4. Next base: position 101,291 of record NZ_QTVH01000004.1, read on the forward strand.
AAATACAAACTCATTTTCGCTAAATAATACGCCTGGCTTTTTATCGTATTACTTTTTGACATGCCATACTCTGCGGCGGCTTCTTTTGCCACCCGCGAAAGCGCAGACTGTACCTCATCCTGACACCGGATCATCTGCCCCAGATAACCAATTAAAATCATAGCAAACAGAAATACAGGTAAACAAATTGACGCTTCTACCGTCATAGAGCCATTTTCTTTTTTCTTCACATTCCATCCTCCCCATGCATAAACTCGAGGCGAGAAAGGGTATCCTATTGTTACACGGTTTTCATTATAATAATGTTTTATATTTTTGTTTTAGGTAAAATTTGGTTCATTCCTCAATTAAATTTTTCATAGAATACCCTTTCTCGCCTCGATTCTTTTTTAATACCCCGCACAGATTTCAACATTGATGCGGCAGTTTTTCACATCTCGTCCAAGGACGCTTTCAAGAGGTGCCATACGAAAGAAATGACTGGGGAATAAAAAACCGCCACATACTTTCATTTCGTAAACACAGCTACCCAGTTTAAATCCCTTGTAACCGTTTTTTTGCATTGCATTCTGAATCAAATCCATCACACGGTATCTTCTCGTACTCTGTTTTGTCATTGCCAGAAACAACATCAGATACTGCTGATAACCGAAACTGCTTTTTTTACTCTTCGGAAATCTTTTTGCTCTTTTTTGCAGTGAATCATGATTCATCAAAACAATTTCCGTAAAATTTGTTACAAACCTTTTCGGCGTTTTCCAAAGTGGCACATCTCTTCCATCCAAAAGAGCCGCAACATCCGTTAAGCTTTCCGATATACTCCACGTAATAAGAATTAACGTCTGCGTCAATGTAATTAACGGAGCAAGCCCGGTAAACCCAACCGCCGCAATGGCGGCTGCTCGAGCCTCACCTCGTCTTTTGGAGTCACTCTCAAGCGCCACAAAATTTGTTACTGTCCGAATCAGCAAAATACGATTTAGCACAGATTCCAGATTTTCCTCATCCGATGCCTTTCCGGCAGCCAGATATTCAAGTCCGTAATCTAATGCCTGTTTCCACTTGGCGTCCGTTTTTTCTCCGTATGCCAAAAACTTATGTTGTATGTACTCATCGAGGCAAAATTCATCCATCCCATAATCTGCCATGTCACCAAGAATCCCTGTAAGCGACACCGTATCACTCGAGATAAAATCCGATATTCTCTTTTCGTAATCTTCCTTATCTTTTTCCTGTTCTTTGTAATACTCAGCAAAAGAATCCGGCGACTGAATGGACTTTTTCGACAACTTGGACGGCGACTTTACAACAAGAGAAAGAATCCCTTTTGAAAAAGAACCCTCCAAAGAATCTTTTGGATTTTCGCCTCCCCCATCTTCTTCCACTCCGGTATAATCAAAAACAATGGATGAAGTATCATAATCCTGCCACAGCTTTTCCAGCCGTTTTTTACAGTTTTTAACACTATCCTTTTGCAGTATTTCTTCCGTTTTTGTAAGAATATCCAGGTTTGTCTTAAGTACCGGAAGAGCAGCAATCACACGCGAAATGGTATCATCTTTTGACGCTGACCCATTTTTTAGTTTCTCACCAATTTTCTGTGCCTGTTTAATACGTCCTTTAACCTTCGATACCTTTGCCAAAAACTTTAGCTTATTTTTTATATTCCAATCTTTCGTTGATTGATCCAGATTTTTCTTCATCTGTTTCCACACGGCGCCTTCAGTGACACCAAAATTCTGCCCCTTGCACTCTCCGGTAACGAACATCTTTACAAATTCCTGCTCGCAGATTATCGTACCGCCCGTCACCGTAATGCCATCCACCAACCGCATCAACTCAAGTAAATCCGTATAACATTCTGCAGCCTTTTTTTGATTTTCCACCGTCGTCTCGATATTTTTTGCGGACTTTTCCACTTTTTTCAAATCGTTTGATGAATGTAACACCTTTTGTAACTGTTCCTTCGTGACAACACGTCCCATGTAAGAGCGAATCTGCTTTTGCAGTGCCTCTGCGTGATTATCCCCCAGATACACTTTGTTTTTCACCTGAATGTCATCAATTCCGCCATCTAAAAAATCCATTTCACCTTTGTCCGCCGCAGAAATTGTATCTCCTGCATAACGCCCAATCACCTGCTCATATGGGGTACCGCCTTTCTCAATAAAAAACAATCCGTAATGCTCATAGAGTGGTCTATTGTACTCGGATAAAAGCCCTTCTGCTCCTGTCCGCAGTGTTCTCGCCGCATGGTTTTTACATACCGTATAGCGTGCCGTTTCCAACAGTGTGCCAAACAAGGCAAAAACCAAGAGAAAAACCAACGAGAGAAACACCGTGATGGAGCCCGTCAGCCTACGCAAGAATTTTCCCCGTATCTCTGGTAAAATTCGTAAACGCCTTCGTTACAACACTGGTAATTTTCGTTTTGAATATCAGCACTAAAGCAATCAAAATTACCAGAATCAAAATAATTTCAACAACACCAATCGCATCCTCTTCTAAAAAATAATTTTTCATTACATTTCTCATAGCTGTACCTTCCTTTCCATCCGCCGGCACTCACATTGTCATAAATGCCGGAACCATAATAATTCCCATAACAATCAATAACATCAACATCATCGGGAAAAGCAGTCTCGTACCTGCCTTTTCCCCCAGCTGCAGTGCGTGTTCTTTGCGCCTTTCTAAAGAATCCATCGCCTCCGTCTCTAAAATTGCGAGCATTCCTTCCGCTCCCTTTTTCATATTCTGCGTAATCAGAGAACAAAATCGCAAATACTGCTGTAACAGACAGCGCCTGCCAAAACACTCCACTGCTTTCGTCTCCGATACGCCATCGTGCATCTGACGCATCGCAACACCAAGTTCCTCATACACATACCTTTTTTTACCTCCCCTTTGGCACTTTTTCTCATACTCGCTAACCAGTCGTTCAATCACTTTTCTCACGCTTAACCCGGCACCTAAAAGCAGCATAAACTGATTTACCACCGCCGGATGGTCAAGTAAGAGCTGCTCCCTGCGAAGCGTCTGCTCCTTCTTTTGCTGCATTCTCCAAAATACCGGCAGGCAAATTATCAGAGCAAGAACCAGATACACAAGTGCATAACTTTTTTCGTCCGACTTCAAAATATAGCGCACCTTCTTACCGTCAATGGTTTCCGGCAGTTTTACAACTTCTTTTTCTGCCTGCTCTTCCATTTGCTTTGCCACTGCCTGTTCCACATTTTTCTCCCACAAACTCTTTTCACTCCACTTGACAGGCGCAATGTGAATGGGAAATGAATATATTTTCTTCCAGTTTTTCCATGAAGCCTCTGCCGTCACCTCCGTATCGACACCAGACTTTGGAATCTGCTCTTTGCAAAGGCTTCCATCTTCATTTAAATAAGTGTCTTCTACCGTCCAGTGAATCTCCATCTGCGTAGAGGGCATGGAATCCGGCAAATGCAGCGGTTTATCCACATGCTGAAGCGATTGATTTTCTCCCAGAAGTTCAGACTCCAGATACTTCTTTGTCTTGCCATCCAGATTTTCCTTCTCCTTCTCCGTAAAATCGCGGTCTGACACGATAAGTTCTAACTCCTTCTTCCAGAGTTTCTGTCCATCATTACTCTCAGCCGTAACCGCCAAAGACTGCTCTTGTTCCTGCCGTCTCACCACATAGCCATCCAAAATTTCCTGCGTATCTGACGGCTGAAATAAACAATACAAAAAACTGAGTAATAGAGCGGCCATTAACACCCCTGCTGTTTTTATCCTTTTTGTCCAAATCCGCTTCTCAACTTCTTCGGTCGGTTCTCTCACATAAATGCTTCTGGCATACTCCCTCGTAGACGAAAACATGCCAAACCAGTCTTTTTTAATTTTCATGATTTTCTACCTCCTAACATTCAATTTTCATCAAGTGTCTGCTCCATGCTGCGGCACCCAAATACACAAAAAATGCACCGGTCATAAAAAGCCGTCCAAAAAATCCCTCATATAAAGGATCCAAAAAACCGGGAGAACAAATCTGCAAATACAGGATAATAAAAAGGGGAATCGCCGTCATACAATTAGCTTCCATCTTTTTTCCGGCAATCATCGTTTGAATTTCTCTCTGTATCTCCATCTTCTCGCTGATATTCTGTGCCGTCCGCTTCATCACTTTTACCAAATTCCCTCCGCTTTTTCTTGCCGTCGCATAAATTTGTGCGAAAGTGATAATATCTTCCACACCACTTTTTGATGCGAATGCGGACAACACTTCATCCAATGGCTGATGCAGAGAAATTTTTTGCTGTATGTCCCAAAGTTCTCTCATCATCCTCGTATCCTCCGAATGCAGCAACTTCATATCGCGATACGCTTCTGTGATGGCGTTTTCCATAGAGTATCCTGCTGCCAGTGCAGAAACCATGCTATCCATTGCCTCCTTAAATTCCACCATCAACTGCCACTTCTCCTGCTCCTTTTGAACTTTTATCCGGTATCTTACATAACAAACGCTTCCTAAAACCGCACCCAAAAAACACAATGCTGCCTGGCGGTAAAATAAAAACAGCAGGAAAAAACTTCCGATAAACCCAACTGCCATTGTTTTCAAATACCACTTTCGTTCTCTCATCCATTTCACAAAATCACCCCTGCTCTCTCCGCTTTTTCTGTTGTCGAAAAAACGGTCTTTGTCCTCACAAGATGCCCCTTCACCCTTCCATTCATTTCCCCCTGTTCCTCAAAAACAAATAACGGATGAAGTTCTATCTTACCGTCCACCACACTTCCTACCTCGCTGATTTCCAGCACACGCCGCGACTTATCTCTAAGTCTCCCAAGATGAATCATAATATCAATCCCGGAAGCAATCTGCTGTCGAATCGCTGCCAACGGAATTTCTAAACCCATCAGAAAGAGCGTCTCCAAACGATTCAGCATATCTTTCGGACTGTTTGCATGACCGGTAGACAAGCTTCCGTCATGTCCGGTATTCATCGCTGTCAACAAATCAATTGCCGCAGAATCTCGAATCTCCCCAACAATAATCCGGTCGGGACGCATACGCAATGCACTCTTAACCAAATCGCGGATGGTAACTTCATTCTTCCCCTCTACATTGCGGTTTCTGGCTTCCAGACGAACCAGATTTGCGATGTTTTGAATCTGCAATTCCGCAGAATCCTCAATCGTAATCACACGCTCTTCTTTCGGAATGAAATTAGACAGCACATTTAAAAATGTGGTTTTTCCGGCACCGGTTCCTCCGGAAATAAAAATATTGTATTTGGCAATCACAAGCTTCTGTAAAAACTCACATGCCTCCTTTGTCAACGCACCAAGAGAAAGAAGTTTCTCCATCGTCATTGCTTCTTTTGGAAACTTACGAATGGTAATCACCGGTCCTTCCAGTGCAATCGGCGGCACAACAATATTTACGCGGGAACCATCTTCCAAACGGGCATCCAAAATCGGGTTTGACTCATTCACAATGCGGTTTCCCCGGGAAGCAATCTGCTGAACAATGTTTTCCAGCCTCGTTTGATGCTCAAACGAAAGTCCCGTCTCATACAAACGCCCCGCCTGCTCAACGAAAATGTGATGCGGTCCGTTTACCATAATTTCCGTAATCGTCTCATCCTCTAACACATCCTGCAAAACATCCATGCGGCGAATTGAATTAAAGACCATGTGGCGCAGTTTTCGCTTTTCTTCCAGCCGGATATACTCATCCGGAAAAAGCTCCGTTATCGTCCGGTCAATCATCGCCTGCAGGGTTTCATCCTCAAGTTCTGCACCGGGTGGAACCTCCTCCAGTACCCGTTCCCGAATTACCATCCGTCTTTCATTCCATATCTTCCCATACACATCCATCCTCCGGGCCTCCTTCTTTTTCCAGTAAGTGCTCCATACGTGACATCAACTGATTATTTTGTGACCACTCGACAAGTGGCAGAGTGCAAAGATTTTCCCGCCAGTTTTGTATCTCTTCCCATTCCGGAATAAACTCAGCAAGTGCTAATAAATCATTCTTTTTCTCCATCTCACAATAATGCAAAAAAACCTTCTTACGCACATCACCGAAACCATCTCTTTTATCTACAACAAACAGCCTGTCGGCACACACCATAAACTCCATCAAAGACTCCGACAAAGCCCCCATCTCGACAACCAGCGAATCATATTCACCTATTGTCAAGAGCCTCTCAAATAACTTTTTCAAGTCTTCGATTCCACAGTCTAACAAATCCTTATAATGGGCAAACGGAGTCAGCATATCAGCACTGCCAAACGGATAAACATACTGCGGTAACTGCGCTGAAAACAACTTCTCCGATGGACACAAAAGAAGCTCGCCAATATCTCTTTTTTGCCAATGCGGATCTTTCGAAAATTCACCGTCAAAATATACCGGAAATCCGCTTAAGCTGACAAACAGACACCGCCCTTTTGTCCCCAGATACTGTGCCGTCATCACCGCAGGCTCCGTAACAATCATTCCCTCCGGCGAAAAAAACATAATCACACCTTTTTGTATTTTTTTCTGTTCTTCCAAAGGCCTATAACCAAGAATTTTCAATAAATCCTCGTAAATGCCCTCGGCACGCTGATACTGTAAAATCTTCTTCTGCTGCCTGTCATCTGCCTTTCCTAACAGAATCACCTCTTTTTTTGCCTCTGCATAAAGTCCCTCATCATCGGTCAAAACAACAATCCGCTGGTTCTCTGTCTCCGTCCGCCACATCACTCGTTCTCTCTCTGTCATTAACTCCAATCGTATCTGTTTATTCTTTTTCCTTGTCAAAAAGCGGAGCAGCCGCCTTCCATAATCTGCCTGCAAAAAATATAAAAGTATTATCGTTTCTTTCATCCGAATCCTCCTTTTTCCGTTGCCTTCCATTTACATAAAAGGGCACTTTCCCTAAAATATCTCCCATAAGGCAGCGATGGATATGGCAATACAAAAAGGAATGACACCATCTTCACCATCTCGTCTCATGTCATAATAGGGATTTTTATTTCGTGTTTTTTTATCACTTTTTATAAATTGAAATAAATAGCGAAACCGGCGAAACATATTCTTCCGCCAAATCATCTTAAACAGCGCCATAATGGCACCAACAAAAATAGAATAAACAAGGATACGGAGTGCAGCCCTAAAACCAAGGAATGCTCCTATAACAGAAATTAATTTACTATCGGATGCCCCGAATACGTGGCAAACGTAAAATATAAAACTGACAGAAAACGGAATGATTATCCCTGCAAGCCAGAAAGAAATCCCGCCTGCCGATATCCTGTCCAGATGGCCGATAAGGCTTATCACAAGAGCGGCAAAACATAGTGCATTCGGCACACGGTACTGCCATAAATCGAAGAGGGATGCCGGTACGAGAACAAGAAAAATCAACTCGTAAACTAAGGTCATCACTCACCTCCTATCTGTGATGTGCTACAAATTTAACACGCCACATACCTCCTTGTCAACAACTTTCGAAAGCGTTTTACGACACAAGATAATATGCATAACCTTTCCATTTTTTGACTATACTGTTACTAAATATTTGTGATTTTTCATCGTAAAGGAGAGTGTGAAATGAAGAATAAAAAAAATCCTGCATGCCAGACAAAAGCCGAGCTTATGCAGGAAATTGAGGCCTTACAACAGGCGCTTGAAACCGCCCATTCCAATTTTGAAAATGTATGTGACCCGGATTTAATTGACAGCTATATCTATGAAATCAATGCGCTGTCTTTCCGTTATAAATATTTACTGCGCCAAGTGCAGAGTATTCAGACAAACGCCGAATTTACGCCTCAAATCCGCGATTTGCATCAGCCCCGCTATCAATCGTCTCATTGAGCGTTCCACGCCCATATGTGAGGCCGGCATAAATTGTCTGCACGTTTTTCATAACGGCTTCGGAGTCATCCTGTTTTGCAACTTCTTTAAAAGAAGGAAGAAGTGCTTCAAAAATATCCGTTGCATGATTTAACTGCTCCGGGTCTCTGTTTGCGATGCCCTGACAAAGTTCCCGGTACGCAAACACATATAACTGGCGAAGATAATGGGAAATCTCATACTGCAAATCTAAACTTGCCATCAACTCCGTAATCATACTGCGCGCACGTTCAATTTCATGGCGCGCCGCTTCAATTTCTCCCTGTTTTAAATATTTTTTTCCCTCTTCTATACTGGCAAGTGTTGCCTCATAAATAATCACAACAAGTTCACTTCGGTTTGCCTGTGTCACACGCGCTGCATATTCCTGTAACCGTTCTTTTTCCATGCCATCTTCCTCCTATTCGCGGGATTTTTTATCCCTGAAGAATCTGTAAAATCGTCTGTGGCTGGTTGTTCGCCTGTGCTAACATCGAAGTACCTGCCTGTACCAACACGCTGTACTGTGTATATTTTGTCATTTCTTCCGACATATCCACATCTTCAATACGAGAGCATGCCTCCGTCAAGTTCTGTGAAGTCTCATCAAGACTTGATATTGCAGAATCCAAGCGATTCTGGTAGGCACCAAGTTTAGCACGAATGGAAGAAACCTGCTGAATCGCATCATCAAAAGCTGAAATTGAGGAAGAAGCTCCTGCCACGGTACATACGTTACAGTTTTCAATATCCAGCGTTTTTGTATTCACACAAGGAATTGAAATGTTAATGCTCTGTCCCTCATTAGCTCCAATTTGGATTGCAACATAACCGGCATCCAACATGGTAACAGTAGCGTCTGAACCGGCTTTCGCATTTGAAATATCAAATAACATGCGGAATCCGTCGCGGTCCGACACTTCCATCTGTCCGCCATTGATAAATACTGTTGCCGTATTTGAAAATCCGGAAGTAGTATCAAGTGTTACTTTTGCATCGGTACCCTCTGTAGTCTGCACACCGTTAATACCAAGTTTCTGTGCCAGATTTGCATTATCCGTTGTAATATTTAACTTCTGGGATGCACCGTAAATAACTGAGGTAAAGGAAAGATTTGTCGCCGCAGCCAGTTCACACTCCACACCGGCGGCATTTACCGGAACCACATCGACATTCATCATTTCACAGTAATCACGAATGTTTGCATAAACATCTTCAAAAGTCTGACCTTCCTTAATATCAATCACTTCACCATTAATCTGAATCTGTCCTGCAGTCGCCTTATCAACTACATCTGTTGGTGCAAATCCAAGTGCACCTGTTTTTGCAGTTGCCTGTGTTGCCTCTGATACAATCTTAAATTTATAACCGGTTAATGCCACATCATCACTGGCATCAATCAATTTCACACCAACATTGTTGGATGAGGACTGACGGCAGCAGGAACCATCTAACACACTCATCGTATTATACTCAGTATCTTTTGACAAACGGTCGATTTCCGCCATCAAAGAATCAATCTCATTTTGCAGTGCCTGTTTATCTTCAATCGTTGTCACACTGCCGTTTGCCGCCTGTACCGAAAGTTCACGGCAGCGCTGTAACATATTTTCAATCTCAGAGAGAACACCTTCTGTCGTCTGAATAAAAGAAACACCATCTGAACCGTTTTTGGACGCTCTCTGAAGTCCTCGAATCTGTGCGTGCATTTTCTGGGAAATTGCCATTCCTGCCGCATCATCTGCCGCTTTTGTAATCCGGTAGCCGGAAGATAATTTGTTTGTACTTGCTGTCAACTGTGACTGTACACTGTTCAAGTTAAAATTTGCGCGAAGCGCCGAAATATTTGTATTAATTTTCATTGTCATCGTCCTTTCTGTTCATGGTTACCACAAATAATCTGGCAATCCGGTACAAATCCTGATTTTTTGCACCTTCTTTTTTATTTCCTACGGAAAGAGACGTCCTTTGCCCCGTAATCAGGGTATTACCATCCATTGTAAAACCAATCTCTTCCAATTCCTTTTCAAATGCATCCATGCGCTCTTGGCAGGAGGAAACACTCGTTTCATCCTCTACGGTAACAAAGCCGTTTACCTTTTTCTCTTTTACCTTAAAACTAGCCTGCAACCTGCCAAATTCCTTAGAATTCATAGCAATCTCAATACTGCCCTTTTCTTTTTCCACGCCTTCCCTAATTGTAATATTGCAAGTCGTAATTCCAAATTCCGTCAATATCGGCACTTCATAAACCTGACAGCGGCGCATTGCGCCATGGAACGTAAACAAGCGGGACATCTGATTCTGCCATGTAATTTCATCATATGTTATATCGTCTGATTCCCGTCTTTCCACTAGTTCTTTTTGCATGTTTTCTTCAATTTCTGTAAATACATCATCCAAAGAGTCCGGCTCTTCCATCGCATCAAGAACCGCATCGGTATCCTCTTCTTTCCACAAATCACGCCATTTACCGGCACCCATCTGCCGAAACTCCTGCACCAGTGAAAGATTGGAAAGTGTCGCCGGTAAATCCAGCGCCTCTAAGAAATTTATCACCTCTGACTCACTCTTTGCAGCCGCCTCACGCACAGAGCGCACTTCATTCTCATAAAAGGTATTTTCCTCTGCAATTGCTGCCTCTTCACACCGCTCCAATAATGCCTCTGCTGAAATTTCCTCATTTCCACCCATTGCCTCTTTTAATACCTGTGGTGACAATTTTTCCGTTAAATCTGCCGCAATATTTTGTCCATATGCCGCATAAATCTGCTCGGAAATGGAATTTTTCGAAGCGATTACTTCTTTTTCCATGCCAAACGAATCATCCACCGAGACATCCATTCCGGCTTTTTTTCGTGTGCGAACTGCCGACAGAAGGGAAGAAAGCGATAATTCTTTTCCCTCATTTAATACCTGAGCGGCTGCCGCTCCGTCACTTTTTTCAATCTGGTGAAGAAGGCGGTAAACGCCAATCATCGTTTCACGCTCATCTTCCGTAAGACCATCCGTGTGGTCCATCTTCCACAAATACTTTCGGAAAGAAATATCTTCTATATCATTTTGGGCTAAAATCTCATTCACATCATTCTGCAATTCGTCTAATGTCTTTTCTAACGGATTCTCGCCCTTGCGTATGAGCTCACAGACAACTTCCGGTTTCATACTTTTCATCAGCGTCGTAACACGCTCGTCATACTCTTTAACAGAAACCAGATTTTCCTTGGTTAAAGGCATCTGATTATAAGCAAGAGCGCGAACCGCCCGCTCATTTCTCGCTGTTGTCTCGAAACCTGCTTCCTCAAGCAGCGTATCGATATTGGAAAATGCTTTTGTGAGCGAATCCCCTAAATCTCTGCGGACTTCTGTTCCCACCGACTCATAACGATTTTCTACCATATCAAACGAAGCGGTGAACGCCTCTGCCTTAGAAGACAGGGAAGAAAGTGTATCCTCTACTCCCTGAGTAAATGCATATCCCATAAACTCAACCGGTGCAGACAACACTTGTTTTACCGCCTGAGAAGTTTCTTTCAGCGTATTGATATTTTCTTCTGTCACCGGCAAATCCGCATTGAAAAGTTCCGACTGATAAGCCTCTTTTTCCGCTGCTCTAAGTTTCTCAACCACATCTTCCAATTTCGTGACATCAATTGAAATTCCTTTTTCTGACATCGTGCGGATGGCATCCGCCGTCATCGTAAGCTGGGTTTCCGCCAGTCTTCTCTTAAAACGAACAGCCTCTGCCACCGATAATTTCACTAAATTCGCTTTTTCCGGCTGCACACCTTCCGCCATCTGGTCGGCAATTCGTGCCGCCAAAACCGAATCTTTAGTTTCTTTTAATTCTTTTACCTGCGAAGAAAGTGCCACATTTTCTGCCGTTACCGGTAAATCTTCTTCATACAGCCACTTCGCTGCTGCCATGTTTTCGTCATCTGCTTCCATCCCGCTCTCTTCTAAGCGGCTGCGAACCTGATTCTCCACAAGTGAAAAATCATTTTCCTCGGACAATGGATTCTCTTCACCTTCCACGGCCCCATGAACACCGGCATTAACACTTTCCGGTGTAAGAATTGTATTTTCATTGTCAATAAAAAACTTCATCGCAGCGTCCGAAAAAGAGCGGATTTCCGATGCCATATCTACGGCATGCGAAAGCTTCGCCACATTTTCTTCCGTCACCGGCAGGTCACTGTCCAATAACCGGTCAATCACAGCGTCCGGGACGTTACCGTCCACGGCTAACTGAACGGCATTTTTACTTACCGCCTCATCTTTTTCCCGCTGTTTTGTCACTTCACGCTCGACAGCCTCCTGCTTCTCATGACGTTCTTTCTTAATTCTTGTGACCGCCCGCTCAAGCTGAGATGAAGTATATTCTTCTAACGGTGTCCCATCTTCCGAAACCGCTTTTGCATCTTTCCCGGTCATACAGCGGCTGATAAAATCCGCCGGTGACATCTGCGCATCGTCTAAAGGCACCATATTTTGTTTCTGTAATTGTTTTGCTTCTGCTTCCGTATACACAATGTGGTGTTTCCCCGCCTCTTGTACGGAACAATCCATTGTCGCTCCCACCTGAATCTGGGAGATGCCGCCATCCTTGGCGTCTTGTACAGACACGTTTTTTTTCTCCATTCTTTCCGTGTCATCAAAGGTAAGGGAAATCCGATTGGTCGAAATATCCATAGATTTCACGCTCACTTTCTAAATCCTTATACTTATATCTCGGACAATCCGGCGGAAATCTTTAGTATCTCTTCCTAATTTGCCTGATACTCTTCTAACAGACTTTTATCCAGTTTAATTCGGTTATCCATCGTTTTCATGACATCGGCAATTTCAACCGTCTGTTTCACGGATGGATCCGACAAATCGTACAAATTATTATTACGGAAATCAAGGACAGTCGGCTCGAAAATATTTTCCTCATTTCCTGTGATAACCAATCCTTTTTCTCCATTTGACAATTCAACACATACACCCGGATACAAAATAGAAATACCATGAATCAAAGCATTTACTATTTTCTTATTGTAACGCTCCTCATCCGCAAGAAGTTCTCGCACCGCTTTCACTTCCGAAGTCGGCTCCTCAAAAGACTTCATTGCTGTCATACGGTCATACGCATCCGCCACATAGAGGATATTTGCATTCACGCTCTCTTTTAACCCTGCCGGAATTTCTGCATCGCTCTCTCTTGTATAAAGCTCCTGCATCTGGGCAATGAGGCGCAGAACTTCCTCATCCAAATCACCATATCGAGCTAATGTCTCCTGTGTGTTTTTCTTAACGACTTCTTTCGTGCCATCATCTAAATCTTCCGCATCCGGTAACTGCTGTAATTTCAGTGCACCGATATCATGCAGAATAGCAGACTTCACAAGGAGATTAATCCGTCCAACCGGGAAGCCCATCTGACCGGCAATAATGGCGGACAAAATAGCAACATTCAAAACATGTTTATAAATATAATCTTCACTGCTTCGCAGACTCTGCACAAAATTAATCTTATGGTTTAAGTCTCCATAATTCTTTATGATAAGACTGCACAGCCAGTCAAGCCCCTTGTCTTTTTTCCCGGAATCAATCAAATCCAAATCTTCACGGATACTAAAAACTGCCATCGTCTGGAAACGCTCAAAGTTAATATCATCTTCCGACATCGGCGGAACCGGTTCTGCCGGTTCAAGTATGTACAGACCTAAAAGCCTAAAATTTTTAATTCCGTAAATCGCCTGCATCGTAAGTTTTGTATCACGGTCATACAACAAAACTCCATTTTTATTGTAGATTGGTTTTCCTAAGCGCATTCCGGGCTTGAGTTCATCTACTTTCACAAATAACATGCTGCTACCTCCTCGACTTAATTTTTTCACATTTTTTTCGTATACTTATCATCATAAATCGTTATTTCTATCATAGCAGTTATTGCCATTTGACGCAATGATTATTTGAGAAAGGAGCGTGAAATTATGCGAAAAAGAGGACTGATTTCAGTTTTGATTTTATCTCTTTTGCTTAGCAGCATCATACCGCATAAAATTCAGGCTGTAACTGAACAAGCTAAGACCGCTAAAACTTCTGATAACTATGTCGAGGGCGAAGCCATTGTAACACTTAACGCTTCTTCCGAAACCGGACTTGCCAAAGAGGGAACCGCATCATTTGATTCCGATATTGAAGTGGAAAACAGCTGGGATTTTGGTCCTGCCAAAAAGAAAAAGGGGAAAAATCTCTATCTTTCAGAGGTTCACTCTGATACTTATTCAACGAAAGAACTTATTGAAAAACTGAAAAAACAGGATAATGTAGTTGCTGCCGAGCCAAATTACTACCGCTATAAATTAGCCACGACAAACGATACTTATGCCGATGAACAGTGGTATTTAGACGGCACCGGAGCCTATCAGACTACTTCCTCCGGTATTCAGTACAAAAACCGGATTCAAACAAGTAACGACAGCGATACCATTGTTGCAGTCGTTGATACCGGTATTGACTACACCCACGAAGATTTAACCGCTCACATGTGGAAAAATCCTTACGACCAGTTAGAACTTCCGGGTACATATGGCTATGATTTCGGAGATTACGACAGTGATCCTATGGACGAAGATGAGGACGGACACGGTACTCACTGCGCCGGTGTCATCAGTGCCGTATCGGACAATAACAAAGGAATCTGCGGCATCAGCAATGCAAAACTAATGGCGTTGAAAGTTTTTAATTCTGCCGGCACATCATACGATTCCGCTATCATCGCGGCTTTTAATTACATCTATAAAGCGCAGACTCTTGGCGCAAATATTGCCGCCATCAACTGTTCCTGGGGTGGCGGTGGAAGTAGTTCAACCTCTATGAAAACGCTGATTAACCAGATTGGGCAAAATGGCAGTCTGTTTCTTTTTGCTGCCGGAAACGAGGGCGAAGACCACGATAATGCCATCTCCGACGGATGCCCCTATGACTTGGACAGCCCTTATGTGGTAACCGTTGGTGCCTCCACCCTGACCGATAAAAAAGCATCTTTTTCCGATTACGGAAATAAGACTGTCCACCTTTTTGCACCGGGCCGGAATATTTTTTCCACAATAAATTCCAGCATTTTTTACCCTTCCGTTTACACAGACAGTATGCGAAGTTCACGGTGTTCGTATTTCACCTCTTTTGACTCTAACGA
The DNA here is from genome assembly GCF_003435975.1 of Clostridium sp. AF36-4. NCBI lineage: Bacteria > Bacillati > Bacillota > Clostridia > Eubacteriales > Clostridiaceae > Clostridium > Clostridium sp. AF36-4. Next base: position 116,341 of record NZ_QTVH01000004.1, read on the forward strand.
TGCCGTTTTATACCACCCATCGGAAATCGGCAAATTAGATGGCAGCATTTTATACAATGAAAAGTCTTACTCAGCAGAAGATTCGCACAATCAGGCAGGCAGCGGCTCTTACTGCATTTCCATTGATGCTGCACAAAGTTCTGCAACTTTGGCACTTTACATGGATATAGACGACATGAACTTAGCCGATGGCACATATCAGGTATCTTATGATATGGGCATCGAAGAAAATGGTGAAATTTCATGGTCCCACTACAGCAGTAAATTGTATTTTATAAAACGAAACAACACTATTTACGCAGAAATTGTTTCCTTAACAGGCAACTTTACTTCCGTACATAAAATTTACTTTGATAACATCGGCATTTCAAAAGCAAATCCGACAAATGCCCTTTATATCAAGTACAATTCGATGAGCGGCACTTCTATGGCTGCCCCTCAGGTATCAGCTGCCACAGCACTTCTTGCCGCCGCATATCCAAACGATTCCGCAGTGCAAAGGCGCAACCGTCTGCTGAACTGTGTGCGTGAGGTTTCAGGGCTTTCTTCCTACTGCATGACCGGCGGCATTTTGGATTTAAGTAAAATCAGTTCCGCCTCATCCGGTCTCCCTGCCTGTCTACAGACCACAACAAAGACACACACCACTGCCACTGCGGCACAAGGTACAAGCAGTACAAAGAAAACAACCAAACTGGTGACAAAAATAACATTAAATAAAAAGAAAGCAAAACTCCGTTATAAAAAGAAACTCAAATTAAAGGCCACCGTAAAACCAAAAAATGCAACAAACAAAAAAGTCAAATGGTATGTCTCCAATAAAAAATATGCCAAAGTAACGCAAAAAGGTGTTGTCCGTGCAAAGAAAAAGGGAATCGGCCATACCGTTAAGGTTTATGCAAAGGCAAAAGATAAATCCAAAAAGAAGGCTTATTGCAAAGTGCGCATTTATAAATAAAGATACCCTTGACTTTTTCTACACAAATCAACTACACTTAAGGACGAAACGGATTGTTTTACTATGAGGAGGCATTATGAAAAAAATTGGATTAATCGGAGCCATGGATGAAGAAGTGGCTATCATAAAAGAAGAAATGACAAATACAAACGAAGTGACAAAAGCAGGCATGACTTTTGTGGAAGGAGATTTTTACGGAATCAAAACCGTTGCCGTTGTAAGTGGCATTGGCAAGGTTAATATGGCAGTCTGCACCCAGATTCTCTGTGATGATTTTCATGTAACCATGGTTATCAACACCGGCGTTGCCGGCTCCTTGAATAACGCCCTTGATATTGGTGACATTGTTTTATCGAGCTGTGCGCAGGAACACGATATGGACGTCTCGCCACTCGGAGACCCGGTCGGCATCATCCCACGCATGGAACAGTCGATTTTTACAGCAGATGAGACACTGGTTTCTTTGGCAAAATCCGCCTGCGAAAAAGCAAATCCGGACATTCACTGCCACATTGGAAAAGTGGTGAGCGGAGACCAGTTTATCGCCAGTGCGGAGAAAAAGAATTATTTAATTGAAACATTCCATGGTGACTGTGCCGAAATGGAAGGTGCTGCCATGGCGCACACTGCTTACTTAAACAACGTCCCATTTTTAATTATCCGCGCCATTTCTGACAAGGCAGATAATTCCGGTCATATGGATTATCCGGTTTTTGCAAAACAGGCAATTATCCACACCGTTTCCCTGCTTAAGGAACTTTATCAACATTTATAAACAATTTTCTTTGAGAATAACACAGTGGAATGTCACAATAGTTTATTGTGGCATTCCTTTTTTGGGGTTAAAATATGGTTACAATGAAAGGAGTGTAGCTATATGAAACAAATCAAAAAGGTAATTGCCCACAGCCTGGTTGCCGTTCTTTGTCTGTCTTCATTTCTGACAAACACGGCGTCCACCGAAGCAAAGGCAAAAAAACCAAAACTTTCCCAAAAATCAATGACCCTGACAAAGGGAAAATCAAAAACTCTTAAGGTAAAAAACACAAAAAAATGCAAGGTCACCTGGAAAACAAGCAAGAAAAAGATCGTTTCAATTTCAAAAAAGAAACGTACCTCCTGCAAATTAAAGGCAAAAGCGAAAGGAACCGCAAAAATCACCTGCACGGTAAAAAGAAAGAAAAAGACATATAAACTTACCTGCAAAGTAAAGGTGAAAGCAAAAAAGACCGTCGTTGCTTCCAGCTTAAAGGATACCTATGCAAAAATTGTACCATACATGGGTACCTGCCTAAACTACGGAAGTGCTTCTAATCCACGAGAACTGCAAAACGCGTCCACAATGAAATTTGTAAAAAAACAGTACAACAGCTTTACTTTGGAAAATGAAATGAAACCGGATGCTATTCTCGGCTCATCCGCCAAGCTCATTTCCGTTGCTGACGCAAAGAAAAAGGGATATTACATTCCTGCAGGATATACCGAATCAACCGTTCCGGAATTAGCATTTACAACCGTTGACAAATCTTTAGAGGCCGCAAAAAACAACGGTTTGAAAATGCGTGCCCATACTTTGGTATGGCACAGCCAGACGCCATCCTGGTTCTTTACAAAAAATTACGATGGCTCAAAAGTTGTTACTCCTGCTGTTATGGATGCCCGTCTTGATTTTTACATTCATAATGTAATGGGACATGTAATGGATAAAGAAAAAGCTTTAACCGGTTCTGCCGGAAGCATTGTTTACGCATGGGATGTCGTGAACGAATATCTCCACCGTCCGTCTTTTGCATTTTTCAAAACATGGACGAGCGTATATGGCGATATGGGAAATTCTCCTTCTTATGTAAAGAAAGCATTTGAAATTGCCTACGATATGTTAAAGAGTTATCAGGCAACGGATAAAGTCACGTTGTTTTATAATGATTACAACACCTATTTCGGTGTAAAAGACACATTAAATCTGGTGGAATTTATCAACAAAGGCGAAACTGCTAAAATTTGCGGAGGCATCGGCATGCAGAGCCACGTAGATGTAAAAGTTCCTACGGTTGCCGAATACGGCAGTGCATTGGAGCAGTTTTTAGCAGCAGGTTACGAAATTCAGATAACCGAACTTGACTTTACTATAAACTTTGACACGGAAGGAACTAATGCTTCCTACGCTTACACACCGGAGCATGAAACCGATGCAGATCAGGCAAAATTCGTAAAAAAACTGATGCAGACCATCATTACCAAACAAAAGAATCGTAATCAGAGTGTAAATCCAAAAGGAATTACCGGTATCACTCTCTGGGGCTTATGTGATGCGACGTCATGGCGTTCCCAGTGTGCTCCTCTTTTGTTTGATACCAGTATTTATGATCCAAAATTGTCATACACAGCCTTTTTAGAGGCGGCAAAAATCTGGTAAGTTGCGGTAATTGTAAAAAAAGAGTGTGTTTGTGTTGACAACTCCACCGCAAAATTTTATAATCCCATTGTGAGACAATATTATTTAGGAAAGAGGGATGTAAGGGTGGATAATCGAGAAACACAAAAACCATCTTGGATTCGTACAAAAAAGGGAAAGGCAATGCTTATTGCTACAATTGCAACACTTGTTGTAGTGATAGGCATTGTTTTGGGTATACATATTTATTATATGAACCGCTGGTACTCAAACACATGGATTGGTGACAGAGAAGTATCAGGCATGACCTATGAGGAATCTGCGGAATTGATTAATCGGGTATTTTCCACGTATCAACTGAAAATAACAGGAAGAAATAATGGAACTTTGACCATTGGAAAAGATGACATTGATTATCAAGTCGACATCAAAGATTCTCTTCAGAAAAAATATGATGAGCAACATGATTCTCTTCCTTTCTTTTCCCTGGGAAAAAGAAAGCAGGTGGATATTGACTTAGGGGCTTCTTATGATGAGAAAAAACTGGATGCCCTCGTGGGACAGTCTGATCTCTCAACCGGAAGTGAGTCATATCCGGTTACACAACCGCAAAACGCAAAGGTCGCTTTTTCATCAGAGAAAAAATATTTGGTTATTGAAAAAGAATATTTAGGAAATACGCTTAATCACGATGAATTGATAACGGCGATTGGAAAAGCTCTGAAATCCGGACACGAAAAGGTAAACTTAACGGATGAAAAAAAATACCCAGATGTATACGAAAAGCCAAGTATTTATTCCACAGACCCTTCGCTTCAGCAAAAAGTGGATGCCTGCAATCCGGTAATTCTGCGCTGGATAACCTGGACAATTCAAAAGGACATTAAAGAAACCATCGGTCCAAAACAGATTTATAAATGGTGCAATTATAAAAACGGAAAAGTTACTTTTGATAATCAGGCAATTGAAAAATGGGTTGAAAAAACCTGCTTTAAGTACAAAACTATTGGCGTGACACGCTCATTTAAAAGCCACAACGGCAAAACTGTTTCCGTAACCGGTGGGGACTACGGTTGGCAGCTTGTTTACGATACAATGCTGAAGCAATTGACAAGCGCTCTGAAAAAGACAATGGATGCAAATAAGCAGAAAGCCTATATGGAAAATCCGGATGCCACACAGAAAAAAGCATTGACGATCAAAAAGAAAACAAAATTTGCCAACACGGCATTTACAATGAACATAGATGACAAAACAAAGGATTGGGACACAGAAAACTTTACTGAAATTGATCTTACTGCTCAAAAGGTTTATGTATGGCGCAACGGAAAAGTTGCTTTTAAGTGTCGAACAATCAGCGGAAAACCAGTAAAAGACCGTCAAACACGAACCGGTGCTTATTTCATCAAAGAACACCAGACACACCGTACTCTCCGCGGCGATAACTATGCAACGCCGGTAAACAACTGGGTTCGTATCATGTGGACCGGAACCGGATTCCACGGTGCGCCTTGGCAGCCATGGAGCCGCTGGAGTAAAACACTTTATAGAAGCCGTGGTTCACACGGATGCTTAAACTTATCTCCATCGGATTCGAAAAAGATTTATGACTTGACAAAGTACCGTGAGATGGTGTTTATACATTATTAATGTAGGTTGTTAGAAATAAAAAAGGGAAAGCGGGATATTTGCTTCGCAAATATAGCTTTCCTTTTTTATTTTAACAACCGGCGATAGGGCTGCAGATTATACTAACTCTCGCCAAAATGCTGGCTGCTATGTTACGACTTAAGCCGAAGTGGCTTTCTAACTTTATATATTACTAAAAAAGATTTGTGTTTCATGGGTACAAACGCGCGGATTCAATATGCACACTTTCAGCACATGACATATCTCCGCGTGTTTGTCTAAGCGACAGCGCCCATGAAACACAAACTTTTTTAGTAAAATATACAATTAGAAAAACACTACGCCTTATAATCATACCGCAATACTACGACCGACAATGGTGGAACATACAGTTCCAGTTCGTAATATTTCTTTCCCGGCTGGATTTTTTCGCCCGGTCTTGGTACTACCGGTGCCTTACATGGTTTTGCCTGAATCGGCTTTTTATTCACACGGTCTTCACCGCCAAATCGCTCTTCGTCGGAATTTAGTATCTCCGTAAAGGTTCCGGCACAAGGTGCATTGACCTGATAATCTTCCAATGCCATCGGTGTGAAGTTTGCAATAAACATCAACTGGTCTTTTACTGAGCTGCCACGGCGCACAAACGCTACTGTACTTAATTCCGGACGCCAGCAGTCCATCCACTCAAAGCCCATAACATTAAAATCGTGATAATACAAGGCATCGTACTTTTGGTACAAGTGATTTAATTCACGTACGTAATCCTGCATTTTCTTATGTCTGTCATCTTCTTCCAGTAAAAACCAGTCCAGACTTCGAAACTCTGCCCATTCTCGTTTCTGAGCAAATTCCTGCCCCATAAACAAAAGCTTTTTGCCCGGATGACCATACATAAATCCAAATGCGGCACGAAGGGAAGCAAACTTATCTCCTTCCAAACCGGACATCTTGTTTAACAGAGAACATTTTCCATGAACCACTTCATCATGCGATAAAACCAAAATGTATTTCTCACTGGTGTAATAATCAATACTAAAACACAACTGCCTCTGATGGTCTTTTCTGAAATATGGATCTAATTTCATGTACTCCAAAAAGTCATTCATCCAGCCCATATTCCATTTGTAAGAAAAGCCAAGTCCGCCATCTGCTACCGGCGCCGTAACGCCCGGCCATGCCGTCGACTCTTCCGCAATGATATAAGCTCCCGGATGCTCCTTTTCCACCTCGGAATTTAAATGCTGCAGGAAATGAATTGCCTCGTAATGCTCATTTCCGCCATCTTTGTTCGGAAGCCACTCGCCATCGCTTTTTCCATAATCCAAATACAGCATAGAGGCAACGGCATCCACACGAAGTCCGTCAATATGGAACTTCTCTATCCAGAACAGTGCATTGGCAACGAGGAAGTTTTTCACTTCCATTCTTCCGTAATCAAAAATATATGTTCCCCAGTCTGGGTGTTCACCACGTCTGCTGTCCGGATGTTCATACAACGGCTGTCCGTCAAAACGTCCAAGGCAGTGAGCATCTTTCGGAAAATGCGCCGGTACCCAGTCTAAAATTACCTGAATCCCCCGCTTGTGCATTTCATCCACAAAATACATAAAATCTTTTGGCTCACCATAACGGCTCGTCGGCGCATAATAACAGCCAACCTGATATCCCCATGAGCCATCAAACGGATACTCTGCAATTCCCATCAATTCAATATGAGTATAACCCATATCAACCACATAGTCGCCAAGCATAGATGCTAACTCACGATATGAAAAATTGCCATTGTCATCGTCTTCAATCCGTTTTTTCCAGGAAGCAAGATGAACCTCATAAATACTCATCGGCTCTTTGTCTCTTACATCTCTTGATTTTTTCTGATGCTTCTTCTGATAAGAACCATCCTGCCATTTGTAGCCATCAAGCGACGTAATTCGGGAAGCATTTCCCGGACGCAGTTCCGCATAATTTCCATAAGGGTCTGTCTTATACAACTTATCCCCGCTCTTTGCCGTAATCTCATACTTATAGGCAGCGCCTTCCCACGCGCCCGGCACGAACAGTTCAAAAATACCGCTGCTCCCCCTCATAATCATCTTATGAAGTCTTGCATCCCACATATTAAACTCGCCGATTACACTCACGCTGCAGGCGTGTGGCGCCCAGACAGCAAACTGAACGCCCTCCACGCCATCGCGCTTCATCGGATGTGCTCCTAATTTTTCATAAATTTTATAATGGTTTCCCTCCGAGAATAAATACCGGTCAAGTTCACCAAACATCCCCGGAAATGCATAAGGGTCGTCAATTTCAATCACATCGTCCGGTCCATATTCCACCCGGAATCGATATTTTTTCAGCCGCTCCGATTTCTTCTCAATGACATAGCCAAAAAATCCTTCCGGCTCCATTGGTTCCATCTCGTAAGTGGTCTCCCCTTTTGAATCCAGCACCCACATACGTTTTGCACACGGACGATATGCGGTAAAAATCTGCACATCCTCCTCTTTGAAAATGTGGCAGCCAAGCAAATCCTGAGGTGCATTCAAAATTCCCTCTTCCAATTCCTTCAGCATCTCTTTGCTCGTCCACTGTTCCAAATATGGATTGCTCACATGTTCACCCCCTGCATTTATTTTATCCTAACTGATTCAGCAAGTCCTTTACAATTACAGCCAGTTTTTCTGATTTTTCATCGGCATCTGCCAAATCTTTACCAACAACACCAAAGTAAAGTTTAATCTTTGGCTCCGTACCGGATGGACGAACACAAAGCCATGCATCCTCGGTCAATTCAAAATAGAGTACGTTGGACTTTGGAATACCGGTTGGTTTCTTCTCGCCGGTCTTAACATTTACGATTTCATCTTTCAAATAATCTCTTACTGCCGTCACATCGTAATTACCAAATTTCATCGGCGGATTTTTACGGAGATTATCCATAATCGACTGAATCTTCTGCAGTCCCTCAATACCTTTATGCGTAATGGCAATTACATTATCTTTGTAGTAGCCGTATTTCTCATACATATCTAACATAGCATCCCAAATTGTTTTGCCTCGCAGTTTATAATAAGCAGCCGCCTCGCAAAGTGCCATCGATGCCACAATCGCATCCTTATCTCTTGCATGCGTTCCAATCAAGCAGCCATAACTTTCCTCAAAGCCGAACAGATAGTGGCCTTTTCCGGTTGTCTCCATGCGGAGAATCTCTCTTCCAATCCACTTAAATCCGGTCAGGCACTCGGTCACTTTGATACCATAATATTTTGCCATCGCATCTACGAGGTTTGAAGTAACAACCGTCTTAATCAACTCGCCATCTTCCGGAAGTTTTCCTTCCAGTGCAAGTTTCTGTCCAATTTCATAATCGGCAAGAAAACTTCCCGACATATTTCCGGTTAAGCAGATATACTCACCGGATTTGGTATCTTTTACATAAACACCAAGGCGGTCCGCATCCGGGTCCGTTGCCAGAACTAAATCGGCATCTTTTTCTTTTGCCAGTTTAAGAGCAAGTTCGAATGCTTCCGGTGCTTCCGGATTCGGATAACTGACGGTAGGGAATTCACCATCCGGCAGTTCCTGCTCCGGTACAACAAATACATTTTTAAAACCAAGTTCTTTCAAAATACGGCGTACCGGCAGATTTCCGGTTCCGTGAAGTGGGGTATAAACAATTTTCAAATCTGCTGACGCTTTCTTAATGCAATCCGGATGAAGAACATTTTTCTTAAGTTCCTCCATATAACGGTCATCAACAGCTTTTCCGATATTCTCATACAAACCGGCTTTCTTTGCCTCTTCTTTGTCCATTGTCTTAACGGCCGCATAATCGGTTACCGCTTTCACCTCATCCATAATTCCGGTATCATGAGGCGGTGTAATCTGTGCACCATCTTCCCAGTATACTTTGTAGCCGTTGTATTCCGGCGGGTTATGGCTGGCAGTAATGTTAATACCGGAAATACATCCTAACTCACGAACGGCAAAGGACAATTCCGGTGTCGGTCGAAGTGATTCAAAAACATAAGCTTTAATTCCATTTGCTGCCAAACAACAAGCCGCTTCATCTGCAAATTCCGGTGACATCCGGCGGGAATCAAAAGCAATTGCCACGCCCTTTTTCTGTCCGTTCTGTTTGATGATGTAGTTGGCAAGTCCCTGTGTCGCTTTGCGTACCGTATAAACATTCATACGGTTTGTTCCTGCCCCGATAATACCACGGAGACCGGCTGTACCAAACTCAAGGTCCGCATAAAAACGCTCTTTGATTTCATTTTCATCCCCGGCAATACTCTCAAGCTCTTTCTTTGTGTCGTCATCAAAATATGGATTTGATAACCAAGCTTCGTATGTTTTCTTGTAGTCCATAATTTCCTCCTTGCTGCCACATCCATGTGTGGCCTGCTTTTTTAATTTATTTCACTTTCTAAAAAGTGATATTCACCCTTTCGGGAAATTTACTTAACTATTTTTTGTCAAATCCGGAAAACTCCAGGAAATATCCTTGCTGTCATCCGATATTTCAACGGCATAGGTTTTTGTCTCATAACCATCTTTTGTAAGAGAAAGTGTTACATTTCCTATCATTTTCGTAAAACTGCAGGGCACCTCTCCCTTATAAGTTCCGTTGACATAAACGGCGGCACCAACCGGCGCACTTACCGTAACCTTATGGTCGTTATCATAAGTGACACTGCTCTCACTCGAAGAGGAGGACGAATCATCGGAAACCGAGCTGGAAGAATCGGAACTGTCGGTCTCGACATCCGCACTTTCTTCTGCCAAATTAATATGAACGGTCAGACTCGCATCCTTCACGGTAATAATACCGCTGTAATCTTCGTAGCCCTCGAGTGAAACTTTCACGGAATGATTACCATATTTTAACGAAACAGGTTTTGACGGGTCAGTGAGCGATCCGTTTACATAAAGTTCTGCACCCTGTGGATTCACATCAAATGTAACCCGCGCCGTATCCGGCACTTGATTCTGGTACTTCGCCATATCGACTTTCGTAACCTGTCCGCGTTTTACTTCTACCGTGACTTCAGCCATCAAATCACCATTTTTCATTGTGACAAGCTGCTGCCCCTCCGGCACAACCAAAAGCATATCCTTTGCGACCGGAAGAATTGCCTCGCCCTGCACCGTAACCGTACCGCCGGTAAAATCCTTAAAATTATTCGGCTTGATATATCCATGTCCCCTTGTGACAACAACAGAAAATGCTTGTCCATTCATCCCGCGGAGAGTCACTTCATCCTCCGGCGTAATCTCCAATGGGTCAATCTGTCTGCCATCTGAAAATACAAGCAGGTCATCGTTATAGGCATAATTCACACCACGCACCGTAAGCCGTTTTTCGTCCTGGTTGATTTCGAGCGAAGCTCCCTCGTGCTCGGTAACCGATGCGTTCTGTATCATCTTCTCAACCTTTTTTCCATCTTCACTTGTATACACATCATAAACTTCACCCGGCTCAATTTCGGATGCCGTCATTTGTTTGTTGTTCTTTGTCAAAATCTGTGTACCACCGGTATAAGGATACGTCTCCATCGTCTGGAATGTTGTATTATAAAATTCCATCGTACCCTGCTCTTCATCAACAGCGCCAACTGCGCCGACAAAATCAGCCCCCTGCTCATAGCTGACACTCGGCTCCGGAGAGTTCGTCACCTCCGCCTTTTTGGCAGTTGACCCGCAGCCGGTCAGACCAGCCAGCAAAACAATAAAAAGACAAATCTGTATTTTCGCTTGCTTCATTTTTTATCTCCTGACACTCTTTTTGCGTGACAAAATGCTTCCGTATATTAAGAATTATATTGTATCACATTTTAGGCTTTCTGACTAGTCCCTAACGTAAATGTTCGCATTTGCTGCAAAAACTTATCTTTGCTCTCTTCCTGCTCACAAACAGCCTTTAATTTTTCCATGTTTTTGTTGGAAATCCACGTCTTTTTACTGTTGATGTACTGATTGAGAAGCTTCCAGTATTTAATTGGATATGACAAAATGGTGATGAGAAATTCCAGTTCTTTTTTACTGCATCCTGCCCCCTCGCAGTAACCATTCCACAAAACTACTCCTTTTTCCACCTGCCACTTATTCTTTTCCATGACTTTTCTCATAAAATACGCCATATCAAGAAGCTGCATTCCCGGTGCGGCATGCTCAAAATTTGTTGTGGCGAGCCCGCTTTTGGTTAAAAGCAGATTATGGTAATTATACTCCCCGTGGCAGACGTCTTTGGTCTGCCCACTGTGTTCCTTGTAATAGAGATTTTCGGATAGCTGGCTGCGTACCTGCATGGCACGCTCATAGAAATTTGGAAAGCACTGCATGGCATACCGCTCAAATTCCGTTTTTTTCTTCTTTCCACGCATATACCCATACACATGTTTCATTTCCCTGTTATGTTTATCATACCGGGATAAAAGTGGCTGCTGAAGCAAAACCGGTTCCTCATAAAAGTTTTGCAGACTACTGTGGAGCTGTCCTAAGTTTTCTGCCATCAAGCGAATCGTGGTCACATTTTTGCAGTCACATTCCTCTCCAAAAAACCATCGGTACAAAACATATTTTGTCCCATCTTCCGCTTCTGTCAAATACTCTCCATCCACATTTTTCACGGCAAAATCTAAAAGTGTCATACCGTTTTTACGCAAATGATCCTTCACTTCATTTTCCCATTCAAAATGTCCGGTAAGTTTCATTTTTTCACGAAGCAGCAGAGGACCGTCTTTCGTATCAAATAGGATGGCACCCCTTGCCCGATATTGATTTTTCACCTGAAACCCGTATTTTTTCTCAATTAATTCCCGTCTGTCTTCCAAAAATATCCCCTCCTCAGTCTCCGTTTGTCTGCCTTAAATTTTATGTATCAGAATGAAAAATATGCCATATCATAAATGTTTTTCCGCTTTCATACACTGGGAACAAACGTCTTGGAGGCGCCCTCATGAAAAAAAGATTTTTTGCGCTTTTTCTCCTTTTTTCCCTCTTCATTGCAGGCTGTCAGACCGGGCAGGAAGCAAACGCTGACTTTAACACCTTTTGCATGGAAACATTTCGCTCCTATGCCGCGAGTGACTCCTTAACACTCAATTACACGCTGATGTCCCCGAAAAAATACGGAATTACGGATTTGCCTGATGGGTTTTCTTCGTTTTCCCTTCACGATTTGAAGCAGATGCAGACTTCGACGGAAAATACACTTGCAAGACTTCGTAGCTTTGCCTCGAAAAATTTATCCCGCGAGGACAGACTTCTCTATGATACACTTGATGCCTCGCTTACGCTGTCACAGGAGGACATCCGCATGCTTGCTCATTCGTATTCGTTCGACCCTTCGAGTGGGATTCAGGCACAGCTTCCGGTTCTTCTCTGTGAATTTATTCTTACAGACAAACAGGATTATGACCAGTATTTTTCTTTACTAAAGTCCATCCCTGCCTACTTTAACTCCTTGATTTTCTTGGAAAAATTCAAGAAGAAAAAGGGCACACTGCCATCCGCCACAACCATTCGCCACACAATAAGACAGTGTCAGGAATTTGTCGACTCATCAGGGACAGATGCCATCGAGAAAAGTTTTGAAAAATCCATAAATTCCGCCTCTTTTTTCTCTGCTTCCGAAAAGAAAGAGCGGTTAGAAAAACATAGGAAACTTCTCTCTCACTCGCTTTTCCCCGCCTATAAAAATCTAATTGCCGAATTAGGTAAACTTTTGCCCTTTGCTCCAACTGATGGTGCCCTCGCCGCATACACAGGCGGCCGTGCTTATTATGAATATCTGGTAAAAGAAAAAACCGGCACAATATCTTCACCGGATTCCTTATTTCAAATGCTGACAAAAAAACTAAGCGAATCCGAACAAAAACTTGCCACCCTTGCCGCCACGTCACCTTCGTCCTTTTTGACCTGCGAAAAGCACACTTCAAAATATGAAGAGCCAAAATCGATTCTTACTCATTTAAAGAGAAATATCCGCACGGATTTTCCTGCACTGAAAAAACAGACCTGTCACATACGCGCCGTTGATTCCTCGTTAGAAAACTTTTTAAGTCCCGCCTTTTACCTCACCCCGCCCATCGATGAGCCCGCCGCCAATGTGATTTACATCAATCATGCCGCAAAGTATCGCCATCAGAATTTATATGCTACGCTGGCACATGAAGGCTATCCGGGGCACTTATTTCAGAACTGTTATTTTCGCGAAAAAAATAAGCATCCCCTGCGTTATGTCCTTAATTTTCCGGCATACACAGAAGGCTACGCCACCTATGCAGAAATCTATTCTTACCAATTTTTAGATGCCACGAAAGAGGAAATCGATATTTTGCAGAACAATGCCATTTCCACCCACTGCCTGTATGCGCTCTGCGACATTGGCATTCATGCAAAACACTGGAACCGGAAAAAACTTTCCGATTTTCTTTCAAATCATGGGATTGTAACAACAGATAATGCCAGAGCCATTTATGAAACGATTATTGACTCGCCCGGCAGTTACCTGCCTTACACGATTGGTTATCTGGAAATCTGCCGGATTCGTGATACGTTTCAAAAAGCAGCCGGAAAATATTACAGTCCGCTTCTCTTCCACACATTTTTATTGGATACCGGACCAACTTCTTTTCCCGTTTTAGAGAGGCAAATTAACGGCTGGCTCAAAGAAAAAACTTGAAACTCCCGATGTTCAATGATATATTGATATTAGATTTATTTTATAGATCTCACCTAACTAATCAATTAAAAATTGGAGGAAATATTTATATGGGAAACTTTTGTACACAATGTGGCCGTCCGCTTCAGGAAGGCGAAGTTTGTAACTGCACTGCACAGACAGCGCCAAATCCGGCACCTGCTGCTCCAACACCAACGCCCGTTGCTCCGAATCCGGTAACACCGCCACAGGCTGCACCAACACCGGCTCCGGCTCCTACACCGGCTCCTACACCGGCTCCTACACCGGTACAGGCTGCACCAAGTCAGAGTTCACGTGAAATCAAACAGGGCTTTGAAAATTTGGTTACTGCGTTGAAAACTATTTGGAAAAACCCGGCAGAAGCTGTTTCTGCTCTTGCAAAAAAAGAGAGCTGGCTTGCCGCATTGATTTTAATTGCCGCACAGGCACTTTTCAGCGGATTATTTGCTTTGACAAACTACGGTGTAGGACTTGAACATAATTCCGCAATAAGCCTTGTGATTTCCTTTTTCTTTACCTTCTTCTTCTCGATTGCTCTCTCCGCAGCAGCAATGGGAATGTATCTTGGTATCGGAAAAGCAGTGAAAGCTAACGTTACTTTTAAATCCGCACTGGCAACAGCATCCATTCGCTGTTTCGTATGCCTGCCACTGACTTTTATCGGTCTTTTACTTGGCATGGCAAGCGTACAGATTGGTATGTTTTTCTTCTTCCTCGGTGAAATCATTGCTGCTTTCTTAAGCATCCTTGCCGTAGAGAAGAATTTTGAAGTGAACGCAAACCGTGCTTTCCTGATTGTCGGCGGCACGTATGTTGTATTATATATTTTGTTTGTTATATTCGCAGCACTTTTCAATGCTGTAATGCCAACAGAAGTATTTACGTTTGTTGAAGGCTCTTCCTACAGTCGATGGAGTGATTGGTTTAATTAAATGCCGGCGTGAAAAAGTTTAAAAAATAAGTGAGGATTTTGATATGTTTAGGCAAGGTATAAAAGGCAGATATCTACATAAACATGCCACTTTTCTGTGGCTTAGCCTTTGCCTTGCCATTTTTTTATCGTCTCTGCCTCAAAAGGCACTTTTTGACAGAAATATTTTCTCATGCAGCCACGAATTAGACCAGTCATTGCAGCCGGTGCAGACACAGATTGGCACAAATGATTCCATCCCATTTTCCGGATGGGTTCTTTCTGCCGGCAAAGAGGGACAACCATTATCCTTTCTTTCCAGAATTCGTGTATCAAACCGGATTCCTTTCCGGCTGCCGATTCCGGAACTTTGGTTTTCCGTTTTAGGTCTTTGTTTCGCCCTTTGGCAGTTCGTTTTTCTGCAAAGACTAAGGCGGCAGAGAAAAGACAATCATCTAAGAAATTTTTTGATACGATACATACATAATCAAAACGGAGAAACCTACCGTCAGGTCCTTTTCTGATTTCATAGAAGTCGGGAAAGGAGGACGTAACCATGATATTTGCAATTAAAACAATTATTTGCATTGCTGTTATCGGTCCAATCACAGCATGGGCTTATCATATTGAACATCGATAATAGCAAACAGGTTTCTCAAACTCAAATTTTATCAAGTGGCTTATGCCAAAAAAAGACTGCCTGTTCTGCGATATAACAATCGTCAGAGCAGACAGTCTTTTTTATTTCATTCGTTCTATTCTGTCACTAAGAAGGAACTCCATCAGCTTGGAATTTTTTTCATTTCCGGATTTTGCACCTTGTGCAGTAAACACCATTTCTGCCCGGTCATTTTCCTGATACGGATTCCATTTTGGAAGAACCTTTCCGTCATCATCTGTTCCATTTG
The DNA here is from genome assembly GCF_003435975.1 of Clostridium sp. AF36-4. Taxonomy (NCBI): domain Bacteria; kingdom Bacillati; phylum Bacillota; class Clostridia; order Eubacteriales; family Clostridiaceae; genus Clostridium; species Clostridium sp. AF36-4. The sequence continues at coordinate 131,854 of NZ_QTVH01000004.1, forward strand.
GATCACCGTATTTGATAAAATTCGCCCAATAATTACACATTTGTCTGGCTAAATCATAATGCCTGCCAACAAATGGCCGCCAGCATTTGGCAAGTGTTTCAAAGAAAAACCACAAATCAACGGAATGAAATGTTCCCGGATGATCCTCTCCCGGTATATCCGGCGCAAAACGATAATAATAACAGTTTGCAGGCTTCACACTTTTTTCATTTAGAAGAAATGCGGCCTTTGTCATAAGTTCCATACCGCTAACGGGCGCATAACCATCTTTCGTTTGCTCATGCACTTGTGGTATTGCAAGAAACTCTTCCGCTTTTTTGCAAAACCAAGCACTTGCCTTCTTCTCAAGTTCTTCTTCATTCTGCGCATCAATCACAAATGGAAACTCATCTTCCGTATTTCCGGCAAGAACAGGCACACCGGCATATTTCCCTTGCGCAAACAAACGAATCGGATCGCCGATACAAATATTATTATCCCTTGACGTTACCATAATTTCATTTTCATACATAAATTTATCATAACAATCACGAATATATTTTGCATCCAGCTGCCTGGCCTCTGCCAGAGTCTTCACACCAAGATAATCGAAAAATTTCTCACCAAGTTTCTCTGCCTCATCCAACGATGGCGGAATTCCCATTCCCTCTTCAGCATATGGGCTTCGAATCATACCGCTCATAATCACTGCACGCTGAAACAAACCAAAGTTATCCGGACAGGTCATCTGAGTCAGTACACTCCCTGCCCCCGCCGACTGTCCGGCAATGGTAATCTGTTCCGGGTCACCGCCAAATGACGCAATATTTCGTACAACCCAGCGAAGCCCTGCCTGCTGGTCAAGATTTCCAAAGTTTGTCGGTGCTTCCGGTGCCTCTTTGGTCAAATCTTTATGAGCAAGAAATCCAAAACAGTTGATACGGTAATTTACTGTCACAACAACGACACCTCTTTTAGCAAGCCGCTCTCCATCAAATTCCATTTCGGATGGATAACCCCACTGCAGCCCGCCGCCAAAATACCATACTAAAACCGGCTGTTTTTCATCTACAGTCTTTGCACTTGTCCACACATTCAGGTACAAACAATCTTCGTCCATAGGAATCTCCGGATCTACATGCCACTCTTTGCAATACACGTCTGTTCCAAGTCCCGGTATGCTCTGCATGGAAATCGGTGCAAATCGAGATGCATCCCTGATTCCCTCCCAGTCAGCCGCCGGCTGCGGTGCACGCCAGCGATTTTCTCTAATTGGTGGTGCCGCAAATGGGATTCCCTTAAATACAGTAATTCTAGGATCCGCTGCTTCAATTCCGCGCACCCATCCGTTTTCAGTCTTTGCCTCTCGTATCATCAAAAAACCTCCTTTTTTCTTTCCCCAAAACAAACTCTTAGAAATTTTATGAATACACGATTGATCTGTGTCGAAAAAGAAGCACTCTCATAATCGAAAGTGCTTCTTTAAACCATACGGTGTTTCTGAATAATCTCCTCGTATCTGCGGTTAGAGGCTTCCATCTCCATCTCAAATTCTAATTCTTCAATCTCAGCGTCCTCCTGATCGAGTTCCTCTAACAGTCCAAGGAGATCATCATCCGTCAAAAACTGTTCCATGATTCCCCTCCTTTTATTGATATATTTATTGTAGCATAAAAGAGGGGGGTTCACAAGGGGGGGATGGTACTTTTTTTGGTTTCCGTAATCTAGGAGAAGGGCTTTGCGCCCACTCGTCACAAAGCCCTTCTCCTAGATTACGGAAACCGAAGAAACTGCCATTAATCTTTTTTGTTCTAGGTGTGTTTATTGGTTCTGTGACAACTCTTTTTGCTTGTTTTGCCTCATAGAGTTGCATTTTTGCCTTATAATTAAGCCTAATCAAGGAAAATCGCAGGTTATATGCAACCCTTTCTGCTAATTTTTTCTTTTTGGTTGTTTTTTTTCTCTTCATTTTAAAACGGATGCAACTCTTTTTGCTTTTTGTAAAGATTTAGGTTGCATAAGTTTCGATGGACCCTCTATTCTGCGAAGATTAATTGGCTCCAACCCTGCCTTCCCCATATGATGCGTTATTTTTTTGTTTTCCGTAATTCAGTAGAAAAACTTTGTGACAAGTGGGTTTTGAGTACGTCGGTATGTGGCACTGGTAGTTTCAGTGACCATACCGCTACGCACTCAACGAGCGAGAGCGCCCACGAGACGCAAAGTTTTTCTACTGAATTACGGAAAACAAAAAAATAGTTAGTGTATAATTTTTATTGGCAAAAATAAAGGGAAGAAGGAAATACCCTCTTCCCAATCATACAGTTTTTCTTTATGATGTTAGTTGCTAGAAAAACAATAAAGGAGACTGTATGATGAAATTAATTGTAGACGAAAACTTACTATCTTTCAAGGTGTTAGAGCAAAAAATATTCGATTATGTTTGTGAACTTGGCCGCCAGATTACCCAGCAGATTCTGGAAGCCTATGATACAGAGCTTGCAGAAAGTCGCGATAAAAAGCATTATCGGGGAAAAGGGAAACGAAAAACCTGTATCAAAACGGTATATGGCGAAGTAGAGTATAAGAGAGCTGTATATCGTACAAAAACGGAACAGGGAGAAAACGCCTATGTCTATCTGTTAGATGAAGCCATGCAAATGGATAAGATTGGATTGATTTCCACTAATCTTGCAGAAAAGATAGCGATGACGGTAACGGAATCACCTTACCGCGTAACCGCAGAAACCATAAGTAATACCTGTGGACAAAGCATCAGCAGCGGAGGTGTATGGAATATGATGCAGCGGCTTGGTGAACGGCTGGATGAAGAAGAACAGTATGCCGTAAAGGAAATGCATGCAGACCGGACGCAAGGAGAAAAAATCATTCCTGTGTTGTTTGAAGAAATGGATGGCATATGGCTGCACATGCAGGACAGCAGTCATAAAAGAATGAAAAAACAGGAAATGAAAGTGTTTACCATGTATGAAGGCTGGGACAAAGACCAGCAAAGACGAAGCACCCTGGTAGGAAAAACCATGTTGGCAGGAATGGAGACAAGCCGGCTCTTTCATGAAAAACGGGAGGCATTAATAGAGAAAAAATACGATGTGGATGAAATTCAGCAGAGAATTCTAAACGGAGATGGAGGAAGTTGGATTAAGGAAACATATGACCCGGATGCGATTTTTCAGTTAGACCGTTACCATGTTTATCAGGAAATCCTGCGAAAGATAAGTGACCGAAACGCACAAAGAGAAGCAAGAAATCTGTTTGAAGAAGGAAAAACAGAGAAATTGTTAGAGTTTCTTTTGGTGTATGCAGACAGTGTGGAAACGACGGATGAAAAAGATAAGAGGAGCAGAAATGCACGTGAGTTATATCGATATCTTAATAACAATAAAGTCGGACTGTTGCCTTATCAAAAGCAGGGAAAGAAGATACCGGAACCAGGAGAAGGGATTGTATACAAAAACATGGGCGTGCAGGAATCCCAAAACTGTACCGTAATTACCATGCGGATGAAGCACCGCCGGATGAGGTGGTCAATCAAAGGAGCCAGTAACATGGCAAAAGTATTGTGCTGCAAAGAGAATAAAGAACTTTGCCATACCATTGAGAAATATACAGATGGATTAATTTTTAATGCACGCATGAATGAAATCATGGAAACATTAAGTGCCGCAAAAACATCGAAAAAAGATGGGAAAGGAAATGGATATGTAGAATTAATGAGAGGTCATGTGCCGTTAATAGATGCAGCAGCAACCGCATCCAGAAAGGCATTTCGGAATGCGTTTATAAGATAAAGAAAAACTGAGTTTGGAATGACGGGTTTGTGACAAATGTTCGCTGCCGGTTCCTTTGGATTTCAGTAATTCCGTAGAAAAACTTTGCGACTCGTGGGTTTGAGTACGTCGGTATGTGGCACTGGTAGTTTCAGTGCCCATACCGCTACGCACTCAACGAGCGAGAGTGCCCACGAGACGCAAAGCTTTTCTACGGAATTACTGAAAACAAAAAAAGTGCCAACGAACACTTGACACAAACAAAAAATAACACCCCTTGAAAATCCCCCCCACATAAGCTATGATAGTACCATGCGAAACCAATTTCTGCTAAAACAGAAACGAAAGGAGTTTATCAAATGAACGAAGAAAACATTGTTTTTAATTCAGAGGATGTACAAAATAACAAAGTTATGGGGATTTTAGCTTATTTCGGAATTCTTTTCCTGATTCCGCTACTTGCAGCAAAAGATTCACAATACGCAAGATTCCATACAAATCAGGGAATTGTGCTTTTTATTTTCAGTGTAGCACTTAACATAATCGGCAATGGTATTTCCTTTGTAATCTCTGTTACAAGCTTCGGAATCTTATCCTTTGTGGGAACACTTATAACCGGACTGATTGGATTGGTTTGTTTAGCATTTGCTATTGTCGGCATTGTAAATGCCTGCTCCGGCGAGCCAAAGAAACTTCCGATTATCGGAAACATCACTCTTTACAAATAATAAACAGTTATTATAGCAGACCAAAGGCGGTTATCTTACAAGATACCGCCTTTTTAAGAAAGGATGACGGATTATGTCAATGAACACAACACCAAAGGGAGAACGAATCCACATTGCTTTATTTGGACGGCGAAATGCCGGAAAATCAAGTCTCATTAACGCCATAACCGGACAGGACTTAGCCATTGTATCCGATGTACTGGGAACCACAACTGACCCGGTTTACAAGGCAATGGAAATTTTACCGCTTGGTCCGGTTATGCTAATCGACACACCGGGACTTGACGATGAAGGCGTGTTGGGCGAAGAGCGCATCAAAAAGGCGCGAAGCGTTTTAAATAAAACGGACTTAGCGTTAATTGTTGCCGATGGAAACGAGGCAGCAAAAGATTTTTCTTTTGAGCACCAGATTCTTGCCCTGACGAAAAAGAAAAATATTCCTTCAATTGTTGTGTTGAATAAACAGGATTTATGGGCTGAAAATGAAGCAGCAATTCAGGCATATGGAGATTTATGTGTTAGTTCCAAAACAGGGTATCACATTCATGAATTGAAAGAACTTATGACGACAAAACTGCCGACAGATGACCAGACCGGAAAAATCGTTGGTGATTTGCTCTCCCCACTCGATTTTGTCGTTCTTGTCGTTCCGATTGACTCTGCGGCACCAAAGGGACGTCTGATTCTGCCGCAGCAGCAGGTAATTCGAGATGTGCTGGAATCCGGAGCGACCGCTATTGTATGCCGGGATACCGAACTTGCAGACACTTTGAAAAAGCTGGGCCAGCCACCAAAACTTGTCATTACGGACTCCCAGGCATTTGCAAGTGTATCAAAAGACACGCCAAAAAACATTCCTCTTACTTCTTTCTCGATTCTTTTTTCCCGCTATAAGGGAGATTTGCAGACACAGATTGATGGAGTAAAAATGCTTGATAAATTAAAAGACGGCGACACAATTCTGATGGCAGAGGGATGTACACACCATAGACAGTGCGATGACATTGGAACGGTAAAACTTCCACGATGGATTTCCGAGTACACCGGTAAAAAATTAAACTTTGCCACATCAAGCGGCGGTGGATTTCCGGAAAATTTGAGTCCGTACCGGCTGATTGTCCACTGTGGCGGATGCACCTTAAGCAAGCGGGAAATGGCATTTCGCATCGCTGAAGCAAAAGACCAGAATGTCCCAATTGTCAACTATGGCACGATGATTGCACAATTAAAGGGCGTACTCAAAAGAAGTATCGCCCCATTTGCTGACGAGTTATCGTAACGCCTCGCCACGGTTAATTTTATTAATTACTTTATTCCGATACATGATTTCATCACTTTCTTTAATGAAAATTTCCATGGTATCCTGCTGCGAAGGAACGCGGCAGGCATACCCATAACTGGCGTGAATATCATATTCTTTACCGCCACTCTCATTGAACGCATCCAGATAAGCAACCAATTCTTCCAGATAATGAACCCCCTCATTTTCTGCAATATCTTCGGCAATAATTTCAAATTCATCACCACCGGTGCGTGCCTGAATCACCGCATCCGGACATGCATGATGAATCGCTTCGCGCACTTTTTTCAATGCATAATCGCCTTCTATGTGACCATAATTGTCGTTAATCTGTTTCATGCCATCCATATCGATAATCGCAAGGAAAATCTGTTTTCCTTCCTCTTTTGCCTTTTCAAACATCGGATTCCCGCGGTTCTCAAAACCGCGTCGGTTGTACATCCCGGTCAGCGAATCGCGGTCATACATTTCTTCCAGTTTTACAACAAGTTTCTGCATTTTCTGATATGTCATGATGTCCTGAAGAAGATTGCCGATAATAATGTTCCAATACATATACAGCCGTCCCGTTGTTTCGACATCTATAAATTGCAGCGCCTCATAGCCAAAACATAAATCCTGAAAATGAAGCGGTGCCAAAAACCACATCTGCGGCTCTTCGCTGCTCATGCATTTAGGAATCAGTTCTCTGCGGTCAAAATGTTCTCTCGTTGGGCTGATATTTTCCCGATTACGAATAGCAATCGGCATTTCCATTTTATCGGTAAAGCCTTTGAACTCTTTTTTTTCCAGCCAGCCCTCACACAAACACATGCAGTAATCTTTAAAGCCTTCAATATTATAAATATAACGTCCGATTTTCTGTCCGACTTCATCAATCGTATGACATTCACTCATATGAATCGACATAAAATGAAACTGCATTTCACGGTTCTGGCTAATGTTTTCAGTCTCATACATACGCCGGCGGATGGTCATGATCTCCTGTCCCTCACTTGCCATACAGCCACATGATTCCCTCGGCTGCAAAACAGCATCAAAAAAAACATTCTCCACTTTTTCCGGGCAATCCTGCTTTTTATCAATAATTTGTACTGCCCGCCTGCCCATTTCAAAAAACGGAACCATTGCCGTCGTAATACATGGTGTAAATGCGAGAGAACTGCGCATACCGTCGTATCCACTCACCGCAATATCCTGAGGAATCCTATACCCACGCCGAATAAGTTCACTGGCAACGGCTGCCGCCATATAATCATTGGCGCATATAATTCCCTCCGGCTGCGACTCACCCTCTGCCAAAAACCAGTCACATGCCTCTTTACCTTTATTTTTCCAAAAATCTCCATAAAAAACCTGATGCTCACCATAGGAAAGTCCATATTCATCCATTTTACGTTTAAAACAAAGAAGCCTCTCCTGTGCATCCCAGTGGTCTTTTGGTCCTGTCATAAAACACAGTTTTTTCATCCCATGTTCTTTGACAAAATGGTCAATCAGCCCTTCCATACAGCTGCCGTTATCCACAAGCAGATTATTTGCTCCGACCAAAAGTTCGCGGATACTGATAATCGGACAATGGCAGCGCTCTCTTATGTTCTTAATAACATGCTCTCTGCTGTCGATTTCCTCCATCGTATCAAGCGCTAAAACAACACCGTCTAACTCTTCGTAAGGCGGCAATTCCCACAATGTCTGATCTCCGATAAAATAGCGGTGGTTCTGTCCATAATTACCATAATCGGAAAACACAGCAACATTATAACCAAGTTCCTTTGCCCCGGTAATAATTCCCTGACATAGGCGATTTTGAAATTCGCTCGCAGAACGCTCCAAAAACACACCAATCGTTTTTCGACTATTATGAAACATCGAATCACTCCCTCTCCGTTTATTTTTTCCACTCTTTCGCTAAAAAGAGCAGTTTCTCTTTCTCGTTATCTTCCGGATGCGCCAACACATGCTCCAATAACTGTTGCAACATTTCGCCAATTGCCGGTCCCGGTGTCATCCCCATCTGTATCAACTCACGGCCACCAATTGTCAAATCTTTCACACAGACTGCCTCGCCCGCCTCGCATATTTCCCGATAGCAGCGCTTCGCAGCCTCTAAGCGCATCAATTTTTCCTTCTGTTTATATTCACTCTGTGACAACAAATCCGCCTGCTGTAAAGTAAACAAAAGCGGCATTAAATCCGTCCCTGCCTGATTCATCAACCGCCGCATCGCCTGCTTTGCTTTTCTCGGCTGCGGCTCATCTGACAAAACGCAGTTTTCATGACGTCTGTCGTGATAACGAATTAACGTCGTTACCGTTGCCACGGTTTCATTATCAAATTTTAACCGGCGGAGAATTCCCCTCGCCTTCTTAGCTCCGTACTCCGGATGTTTATAAAAATGGGCAATTCCTTCGTCATCAACCTGCTTGCAGTCCGGTTTTGCCACATCATGAAGAAGCGCAGCATAAGCTAACATTACCCGCTCTTTTGTGCGAAATCCCGCCTGCTCTCCCAAATCATTAATATGAGAAATGGCCGCTAACGAATGATGTCCGACATCAAAACAGTGATGTGGATTTTCCTGCGTTGTAGCAAGCATTTTTTCAAGTTCCGGCAGAAAATATGCGCTTAATCCCGTCTCTACGGCAAGCAGTAATTTGTCACTTCCCTTTGAAACAATAAGCTTGGTAAGTTCGGTGCGGATTCTCTCGGCACTCACATTTACCAAAGTCGGTGCTTTTTCCTTTATTGCCAAAAATGTTTTTTCTTCCAGTTCAAACTGAAGCTGTCCGGCAAACCGAATCCCTCGCAGCATTCGGAGTGCATCTTCATCAAACCGCTCATTTGCCTCACCGACACAACGGATTACTTTTTTTTCTAAATCTTCACGCCCTCCATATAAATCTACGATTCCAACACGCGGATTATACGCCATCGCATTAATTGTAAAATCACGGCGTTTTAAATCTTCATTCAAATTGGGCGTAAATAAAACTTCTTTCGGGTGACGGTGGTCTTCATATTCGCCGTCCATGCGGTAGGTTGTCACTTCATAACCGTCATCACCAATCATAACCGTCACGGTTCCATGCTGGATTCCCGTATCAATGGTACGCCGAAAAAGGGCTTTCACCTGTATCGGATTCGCAGACGTTGTAATATCCCAGTCATCCGGTACGCGCCCCAAAAGTGTGTCGCGGACACAGCCTCCCACGGCATATGCCTCGTAACCATTTTCTTCTAATGTCTCAATAATCGATTTTACCTGTTCAGGAATTTTCACGTTATCACCCAAACATATTATACCGCTTTTTCCTTTGACAAACAAGCATATTTTCGCTACAATGTAGAGCGAAGGAAAGGAGGGAAGGATAATGAATTACACCTATTATACAAAAGGTACTTGTTCCAAACAGATTGATTTGGAAATTAATGGTGACGTTATCACAAATGTAAAGTTTTATGGTGGCTGTGATGGAAATTTGAAAGCCATTCCTGCACTGGTTGATGGATTAACCGTAGATGAAATTTCAAACAAATTATCCGGCATCCAATGTGGATTTAAAGGCACTTCCTGTGGCGACCAGCTGGCTCATGCAGTCAGAGAAGCCTATGAGGCTGAAAAAGCAGCCAATGCCTAGTAGAAATTGGTCTGCTTTGACTGAGTGTTCGAAACCATCCACTCATTAAACAAAACTAAGGAGAGAAAAAAATGAAAAGCAAAAAATTAGTATTTATCTGTCAGGCAGCCGTTATCGCTGCCCTCTATGTCGTGTTGACTTATGTATTCAGCGCCTTTGCAAGCGGCGTTATTCAAGTTCGTGTTTCCGAAGCATTAACCATACTGCCAGCCTTTACACCGGCAGCAATTCCGGGACTTGTCATCGGATGTCTATTGAGCAATACCCTGACCGGGTGTGTTCTTCTCGATATTATTTTCGGAAGCGTTGCTACCTTAATCGGTGCACTCGGCTCGTATGCACTTCGCCGCCATACATGGCTGGTGCCAATTCCGCCAATTGTTTCCAATATGATTATTGTGCCATTTGTCCTTCGTTTTGCCTATGGTGCAACAGACGCATTTCCTTTTATGATAGCAACCGTTGGCGCAGGAGAAATTATTTCCTGTTATTTACTCGGCATGATTTTATACGGAGCACTCAAAAAAGTGAACCATACACTGTTCTAAAAATGCCTTGAGGCATTGATTTTTACGCTTTATAAGGGTATAATTGTAATATTAGGATAAAAATTTCGTGCTTACACGATAATATTCAGTTATTTGAGGATAGAGACACTTATGAAGCGAATACTTTTGATTTTCGCAGTATTCTTTGTCACCGTGGCAGGAATTTATTACTGGAGACAGACGCACTTACAAACAACGTCCGATTCCATTTCCACGCCCCGTGTGACAACACCATCTGCGACAAAACCGGAACCGACTGAGCCACCTTTACTTCCCTCAAACCTTGAGAGCATTACAACAAACAATGTTACGGTTCCCTTAGATGTAGTACCCGGCAGTTACACGGCACTTGTAAGCCGCGACTATCTGCTGCCATCGACCTATGTACCAAAAGATTTGGTCGAGATTTCCGTTCGATTCAGTTCGAACTCACACGACGACAAACGAAAAATGCGGCGTGTTGCATCCAAAGCACTGTCAAAAATGTTTCGGGCCGCCGAGAAAAAGGGCATTATTTTATATGGTGTTTCGGGCTACCGTTCGTATGAACGCCAGAAATCCATTTACTCAAGAAACGTTGCACTGCATGGAAAAAAAGCGACGGATTCTTTATCCGCAAAACCCGGCAGCAGTGAACATCAAACAGGTCTTACAATTGATGTTTCCGCCAGTTCGGTAGGCTGCTTATTGACCGAGCGTTTTGGCTCTACCAAAGAGGGCAGATGGCTCGCCAAAAATGCTCACAAATACGGCTATATTATCCGCTATCCGAAAGGAAAAACAAAACTTACCGGCTATTCTTACGAACCATGGCACATTCGCTATGTCGGCGTCAGCTATGCCAGTTACTTAAAAAAGAATAAGCTGACACTTGAGGAATTATATGGTGTCAACCAAAAAGCGGATGAAAATACACCGAAAGTCGATGTGGAGAATCCCGATGAATATGAAACCTCACCGCCGTCTCCGGCACCAAATCAATAGAAAAGGGGTACTTGTATGAGAACCATTATTATTTTAATTTTATATGTTGTTATTACGATTTTAAGCCTTCCAATGTACCTGATTGAAGCAATTGTGCGGCTTATCAGCCCACGTGCGGCAGCCCACATCGCACAAGTCATTGTTAAGGGAGCGTTTAATCTTGTAATGTTTGTTTCGGGCTGCAAAAAGACCATTATTGGCGTAGAAAATATTCCGAAAGACACACCGGTAATGTATGCCGCCAACCACCGAAGCTTTTATGACATCATTTTAGCTTACGCAACGGTTCCGAATCAGACCGCTTTTATTTCGAAAATGGAAATTAAGAAAATGCCTTGTGTCGCACAGTGGATGTATTTTTTAAATTGTCTGTTTATGGACCGTGGTGATGTAAAACAGAATCTGCAGGTTATTTTATCTGCCATCACACTCGTAAAAAACGGCTATTCCATTTACATTGCACCGGAGGGAACCCGAAATGCAACCGATACACTGCTTGAATTTAAAGAAGGCAGTATGAAGATTGCCACCAAGGGAAAATGTCCGATTATCCCGGTCTGCTTATGCAACACCGAAAATATTTTTGAAAATAATCTGCCTTGGATTAAAAAGGGAAAAATCCTGATTGAATACGGAAAACCAATTTATCCTGAAGAGCTGGATAAGGAAACAAAAAAACACCTCGGCGTTTACGTGCGTGGAATTATTGAGGAAATGTATGAGGAAAATCGAAAAAAAATCAGCTAAACCTTTCTTTTTTTCCCATTCCATGATAGAATAGTTCCAGTTTGAAATTTTTATGAAGTGGAGGAATCGCAAACCATGCATGTTTTTTTAACTATTTTAGCAATTGTTGCCATTGTATTAGTTGTTGTCATGGTCGTTCTTTACTTCTTAGGCAAAAAAATGCAGAAGAAGCAGGACGAATCGCAGGCACAGATGCAGGCCGCATCCCAGACAGCAACCATTCTTGTCATTGACAAAAAACGGATGAAATTAAAAGATTCCGGTCTTCCAAAGATGGTTTTGGAAAACACACCGAAATATCTCCGTGGCTCAAAAGTACCGATTGTCAAAGCTAAAATCGGACCAAAAGTAATGTCTTTGATGTGCGACGAAAAAATCTTCCCGGTTCTCCCGGTAAAGAAAGAATTAAAAGTTGTCATCAGCGGAATTTACATTATGGGCGTCAAAGGACGTAACGTGCTTGACAATCCGGAAGAAAAACTCGGATTCTGGCAAAGAAGTAAATTGAAAGCATTGAAAAAGGCAGGAAGATAAATATCGCAGAAAGATAGAAATTGCAGAAACATAGAAAAAGTAGCAAGCGGGATATTTGCTCACGCAAATATAGCTTGCTGTTTTTCTATGTTTCTGCTTGCGGATAAGGGAAAGAGAAGCTTGTAACAGGGGGAAGTTGTTTTTTGTCAACTCCCTTTTCAAGAACCCTCCCTTCCCCATTCTTTAATCCAACAAGGTTTGACATATTTTACTCATATGCTATTATTTATAAATAAAATAACGGAAGGAGATTGTTTTATGAGTTTAATTAAGTGTCCTGAATGCAAAAAGAAAATCAGTGATACTGTATCTTTTTGTCCCAATTGTGGAGCAACCATAACAGACCATATAAAAGAACAGCAGAAAGGAAAAGGCTCAAAAAAAATCATTATAATTAGTTTAATTATTTTCTTAATACTTGTGGTTATAGGGTTGGCAGCTTTTTTTATAGGAAAACAAATTAAGTCAAATAAAGAAGAAAAATTGATGAAAGAGCAAGTAAAAAAGCAAGAGGAACAATTCTATAATTATTGTGATACCTATTCCAAAGCATTAAGAGATATACATGAATATTGGCTTGATTATACAAGTCAAAAAAGAAAAGTGTGGTATAATTGCATTTGGAATATTGAATCGGATGAAACAGATGATTTTACAAAGGATTCAAAAGGGGCTTTTTATAGTGACTCCAATGACGCACTTTCAGAATTTAGTAGTAGCAGTTATGTTGAAAGTTTATTAGATGAATGTGTAGAAGATGTCGGAAAAGAAAAAGATTTATATGCAAAACTAGCTCGTATTAAGTCCAAGAACAAAAATATATTAGAGTTAAAAAAAATAATTTCTAGTACACATGAAACGGTTACTAATATGTATAAAATGGAAGAAAGTTATGGGTATAATTACAAAGAATATGATGAAAAAATGGATAACTATTTAGAAGATATAACGGATGCTCAAACAAAAATAGATTCAAAAAAAGAGGAGCGGTAAATTTTTATGGAGGTCATACTTTATAAGTACGACCTCCATTTATTATTTTTCTATCTCCCAGTGACCGCTGTAACCACTTCCAATATATGACACATTTGGCATTTGTTTTATTCTTCTTTTTACTGTTCTTACGCTGATACCAAGCTTTATGGCAATATCGGATGTAGAAATTTTTTCGTTTTCTTTTATCATATCAAAAATTTGGGTCTGTATATTTTCTTGAGTGCCACCTTGAGTGCCACCTTGAGTGCCGTCTTGAGTGCCGTCTTCAACTCCATTAGTCTCTGCCAAATAATTAGCGACATAATTCAAATTATACAAAGTCAATGTAAAATCATCATAATCTGCTTCAAAGACTGGCATCTTCGTCTCATCAAATTCTACCTGTTCCTCGTAGTCTGCCAAAATTTTCTTAAAACCACTGCCTCTACGTTCCATGTATTTTAAACGACTGAAAATATCAGCTAAAATTGGATTCCTTCGTTTTGAAGGAATCTTCAACATATCTTTTCCTTTTAAAGATATACCACTTACCATTCCTCCCGGTGAATATATTTCTATTCTATCATCGAACATATCTATATGAACTTCACTTCCTATATCCGTATAACTTCGATGAATCAGAGCATTTACTAAACCTTCAAGCACTGCTCGCTCCGGATAATCAGGCATATCTATTCTGCCATCATCCACCTTCCGCCATGCCTTCTTTGAATTATTTCTAATGAATTCCGTTCCGGACTGCAATAAAGTTACAAGGCTTCCTGAATATTCCTTATCATCAAGTGCATCCACTATTCCTGATGCCTTAGTTAATCCATTCCATCTTGTGCAAAACAATCTAGAGTGACGCACTGGAGATTCATCTGCCAAAAGTGCACCTGCATTGGTAAGATTTCCATTTTCATCAACCAAACCAAAAGATTCATAATCTGTATCATCAAATGTATTTCCTGTTCTCTTCTTATATACCGATTTTAATTTTGTAAAAGACATATCACTAAAATCATATCTTGATTTCAGACTATCATAGCTTTCTCCACTTCCACGAAGTACTAACTCTCTTAACTGGGACGGTGTAGCTGGAACACTTTCATTTCCTATGCGCATAAATGCAACAAGCTGCCCATCTCCATCATAATAATATGGCGTCTGCTGTCCTTTCATTACTTCTACAATAATAAACGTCTTTGCTCCATCTTTTTGAAAAGAAAGTTTAACATCTGGTATAGGATTTAAATGTATTTTAATTGCCTCACTAATTTTTTCTGCATCTTCTTCTGCATTAGCAAGCCCCACCAACTCATCATCATCTGCTACACCGAATACCAGCTTGCCACCAAAACAATTTGCAAATGCACTGATACTTTTACACCAGCTTTTAGGTCTTTTTGTCTCTAGCGCAAGCTTCTTGTCATAATACGTGGTTTCACCAATTAACTGCTTTATATCCATTAAAAACCACCTCCTCTATAAACCAATACTTTCCCATTATGTCCATTTTGTATGAATCCATTCTTCAAGTTTCATTTTCTGCCACTGACAGCAATACCTGCATCGCATCTTTATATAATTTACCCAATGCCAGTCCGTCTTTAATGTTTTATCATGCACATAACATACATCATATTTCGCACATTGTCAACTCCCTTTTCAAATACCCTCCCTTCTCCATTCTCAAATAAAAAAAGAAGCCGGGTTCAAAGCTATATTTGCTCACGCAAATATCCCGCTTTGAACCCGGGTCTTTTTTTATTACCTCTCAAAATCCAAAATCGAAAGTGGCTCACTAAGATTCTCATTTTGTTCTGCCAAATCAATCGTTTCACCATCGGATAACCGGCGCACAACCGGGTAGAGCGTATGGTACTGGCGATTCTCTACCACGACCGCAACGTTACCATCCGACAATATCACGTTACGTCCCTTTGGATAAACCGGTATGTAAGTAATGAATGCCTTTACATATTCCGGCTGGAACATTTTTCCTGCATTGTTCATCAAAAACTCAATGGCCTCTTTTGGTGACTGTGCTTTTTTATACGGGCGCTCACTTGTAATCGCATCATAAACATCCGCAATGTGAATGATTTTTGCAAACATATAAATCTGGTCGTCGCGCAGTCCCAGCGGATAACCGGAACCATTTACATTTTCATGGTGCATATAAACACCCATTTTCGTCTTGGAACTGATGTTAATGTTCTCTTTGAGTCTTTCATAGCCAAGCTCTGAGTGCGTTTTCATTGTCTCATACTCTTCCTCAGAAAGCGGACCTGCCTTTTCCAATAAATCAAGCGGCAAATTAAGTTTTCCGATATCATGCAAAAGCCCTGCTGCCGAAAGTTCCTTCAGAATCGATTTTTTTAATCCGATTCCGATACCTGTAAGCACCGACAAAACCGCCACATTTACCGAATGTTTATAAGTATAATCCGAGTTTGTCCGCATACTGATTAAGTTGACATTAATATCACCATTTAAGCTTAACTCTTCCGTAATATCACTTGCCACTTTAAGTGCAGCATCAATATCAAGTTTTGTCAATGCCTTAGTCGCCTTTACCCCCAATTCGTCACTAATCAAATCTTCTACTGTAATATCTGATGACATCTCATCTTCAATATACAACCCCGCCAAGCCTATATCACGCATTCTTAAAATTAACCGTTCGGTCAATTTGACCCGGTAATTCACTAAAATGCTGCCCTGCTCATTGTAAATGGATTTCCCAACAATCATTCCGGGCTGTGCACTGTCAATACTGATATATCTCATACGTCAATCTCTCCATCAAAAACCGTCGTTGCCGGTCCTTTCATCTGTACTTCGCCATTAGCTAAATACGTGTCATATAGTTTACCCCCGCGAATCTGTACCTCAACTTCTTCTCCCCGTTTGCAAAAGCCATTTAAAACAGCCGCTACAACGGATGCACATGTGCCTGTTCCGCAGGAAATCGTCTCCCCGGAACCGCGTTCCCACACCCGCATCTTTATCGTGTGGTCATCGATTACCTCAACAAACTCTGTGTTAATCCGGTCCGGAAATAACTCGTGGTTTTCAAAAGATGGTCCAATTTTTTCCAAATCTAAATCATCAATTCCCTCTGTAAAAATCACACAATGCGGATTTCCCATTGAAACACAAGTGGCTTCATACTCTTTTCCGTCAACCACAAGTTTTCTAGCAACAAATGTATCGCCATCTGCTGATACCGGAATCTTTGCAGGTTCCAATACCGCCTGTCCCATATTTACCGTTATGTAAGTAACCAATCCGTTTTCCACGGTAAGTTTTAATGCTTTTATGCCGCTCTTTGTTTCAATCGTAATCTCATCTGAATGAACTATTCCATGCTCATACGCATACTTTGCGACACAGCGAATCCCGTTTCCACACATCGCACCTTCCGAGCCGTCTGCATTATACATAATCATACGACAGTCCGCAGTTTTAGACGGTGCAATCAGAATCAAGCCATCGGAGCCAATTCCAAAATGTCTGTCGCTCACAAAAACCGCCAGTTTGGATGCATCGTCTATTTGTTCTGTAAATAAATTTACATAAACATAATCATTGCCGGTTCCGTGCATTTTCGTAAAATGTAATTTACTCACACAACTCCTCCTTTATTCTTCAATGAAAATATCTACATTGCAGTTAGACAAAAATGTCTGGTTCAGTTCCAAATCATAATCTAACTTCAAATGAAATCCCCGCTCGGTGAGTATCTTCTGGAGCGATTTCGTGCTAAGCGCAATCTCCAGCTCCCCAACCGGCGTCGAATAATATGAATACGTCGTCTCATTTGGCACAAACACCATATGGCTTTCCGCCGGACCATGCTTGATAATCTCTAACTGGTCGTCTTTGTATTTCACCAGATTTTTCACAACGGAGACAAGTCCATTTTCTTCCTCTTCCACAACTTCCTCATAGGTAATCCATGCAAATCCATCTCTCTCACACATCTGCCCAACAGAAATCACTTCCACATCATCGCGGTCGCCGTCTTCGCCGTGCATATGCATGCCGCAGATTCTAAGTTTAACCTCTTTTGTCATGTTCTGACTCCTTATCTTTCAAATGCAAGTGCAATAATCTGATCTAACAATTCTTCTTTCTCAAACCCTGCTGCCTTCCAAAGCATCGGATACATACTGATGTTGGTAAATCCCGGAAGTGTATTAATTTCATTGAAAATCACTTCGTTCGTTCCCTGCTCCACAAAGAAGTCAACACGCGATAATCCAAAACCGCCCACGGCGCGAAATACCGCTACTGCATTTGTCCGGATTTTCTCCTTCACTTCATCCGGCAAATCCGGGTCAATTACCGTCTTCGATTTCGCATTGTTATACTTGGCATCAAAATCATAAAACTCTGCTGCCGCCAAAATCTCACCAACCGGCGAAGCTTTTGGATTTTGTCCGCCTAAAATGGCACACTCCACTTCTCGTCCGATAATCGTTTCCTCAATCAATACACGATGGTCATGTTTTTTCGCAAGTGCCAGCGCTTTTTCTAACTCTTCTCTGTTATGTGCCTTGCTGACACCCTGTGAAGAACCGGCATTGGATGGCTTTACAAAAACCGGATATCCCAGTTTCTCTTCTACCTTTGCAATTGTCTCTTCTTTTTCACTCAAATCTCTTGCAGTATCTGCCACATAAGCTGCCTGACGGACACCGGTGCGGTCAGCAAAAATCTTTGTTGAAATCTTATCCATACTTGCAGCGGATGCTAAAACATCACATCCCACATACGGAATTCCCGCCAGTTCAAAAAGACCCTGAATCGTTCCATCTTCTCCAAACTTACCATGCAGAACCGGAAAAGCCACATCAATCGGAATCACTTCCACATCATTTCCCGTTACTTTCCAGATTCCTTTCTTTCCATGATCCGGTGAAATCACTGCTGTCACCGTACCCTCTACCCATGAACCATCTCGAATCGAATCGGTATCTTCCACAAAAAGCCATTTGCCCTCTTTCGTAATACCAATTCGGTAAATATCATATTTATCTTCCCGCAGTCCATCGATTACATTTGCTGCGGAAACACAGGACACATCATGCTCCGATGACTGTCCACCAAAAATCACTGCTACCCTCTTTTTCATAGGAACCCCTTTCCGGGTATTTCACCCTGCCGGTAACTTTTTCATATACCTAATAAAAGTATATGACACCTCCTATACTTTATCACGGAACCCCTTTTTTTTCAAGAAAAAAGAATATTCCTAATCCATTCTATGAACAAAGACGACGTTTCGATACCATTTTCCCCATCAAGCAGTGAATTGTACTCCTCTTCCGTCAAACATTTCTTTAATTTTTCCTTGGATTCTCCCGGCACAATCTGGTATGTGGAGTCCACAAAACACAGCGTCGGATACATCACACACCACCAGTTTTTTCCCGCACTTTTTCCCAAATTTACTTTCAGTGCCTCATACTCGCCCGCCGGAAAAATCATATCGCCATATGTTTTCACCGGAAAGTAGCAGGACGAGAGTGTGGCATCCGCATCATAAGAATAGCCCTTTTGCTGCATTTTCTCCTTCGCAACCGCTTCAATCTCCGGAAGCCTTTTCTGAATTTGTATACGCGCCTCATCCACACTTTCTGCATCCTGCATTACACCGCGCAGATATGTAACAACCGCCTCTTTTACTTCCATTTTCAATGCCTGGTCTTTTTTGCTGTCGCTATTGGCAACCACGTGAAGCCGCAGAATTTCCTTCGCAATATCTTTCTGCATCCGGTTTTGTCTCATCTGTCTTGCATAAAAAAACATGAGAACAAACGTCACCACAAACAATCCCGCAATCGCAATCCACTTTTTCTTTCCTGTCATTTTTATTTCCTCCTGATTTCATATTGTCTAATCATAGCATTGACGAATCTTTTCTATTTATACACTTTGCAGGAAAATGAATTTATGGTACACTCTTTACAAAAGCAGAAGGGAGAAATGAAATGGATTCGATTTGGATAAATGCACCGGCAAAAATTAATATTGGGCTGGATGTCATTAGACGCCGCGAAGATGGCTACCACGAAGTAAAAATGATTATGCAGAGCATCCGCCTGTTTGACCGGCTGACACTCACAAAGACGAAAGAGCCGGGGATTAAATTGACAACAAACCTTTCCTATCTTCCGGTAAATGAAGATAATCTTGTCTATCAAAGCGCCAAACGTCTGATGGATGAATTCCATTTGGAGGGCGGACTTGATATCAAACTTGACAAGCGGATTCCGGTTGCCGCCGGTATGGCAGGGGGAAGTACCGATGCCGCATCGTGTATGCTTGCCATCAATGACTTATATGGACTGGGACTTAGCAAACGACACCTGATGAAGCGTGGTGTGAAATTGGGCGCAGATATTCCTTACTGCATTTTAAAAGGAACCGCTCTTTCCGAAGGAATCGGTGAAAAGTTATCGACCATTCCAGCGATGCCTTCCTGCTATATTCTAATTGCCAAACCAAACATCCACGTTTCCACAAAATGGGTGTATACCAATCTTGTACTCGATGAGCACACAAATCATCCGGATATTGATGGCATGTTAGCTTCGATGAAAAAGCGCGACCTTCTTTCACTGAGTAACCAGATTGGAAATGTTTTGGAGTCCGTAACGATTCCCGCCTATCCACAGATTGCCGCCATCAAAGAATGTATGCTGCAAAATGGTGCACTCGGTTCCTTAATGAGCGGAAGCGGACCAACGGTATTCGGTATTTTTGATGATAAAGACAAAGCAATGGCTGCCAAGGAGAAATGCCGTGAACTCCCTTACCGGTGTTTTGTCTTTGTGACGGATTTGTACCGGTAATTTTTAGAATACACTAAACTATTCTCTGTAATCTGCCGATATGTAAAGTAGAGAACATAGAATGCAGCGTGCCACAGGCACAGAAAGGATGGAACCTTATGAGTGTAAATGGAATTACAAGTGCAAACAGTTCTTATACGACGCCACAGACAACAGCAAAAACAAAAACTTCCCAGACAACAAATACTGCGGATGCAAAAGACATTGGTGTTGTATATGAAACTTCAAGCAAAACAGATGACAAATCAAACAAGATAAAAGATTATTCTTCTGTTGTTGCCACCATGAAAAAAGAATTGTCAACGAAAAATGAACAACTTCAGAATCTGGTAACAAAACTTCTTGGCAAACAGGCAGGAAAGTATACCAAACTTGCTGATTTGTTCAAAGACATTCAGGCAGACCCTGCTACCATTGAACAGGCACAGAAAGACATTGCTGATGATGGTTACTGGGGTGTTGAACAGACGAGTGATCGTCTCGTTTCCATGGCTCAGGCATTGAGCGGTGGAGATACATCCAAGGCAGATACTTTGATTGCCGCCATCAAAAAGGGATTTGATGAAGCAACCGAAGCATGGGGTGATAAACTCCCTGACATTTGTCAGAAGACAATTGATGCTGCCGTTAAAAAAATGGAAGCATGGCGCGATGGCACAACTTCCGAAACAGATGCATAAAAACCCGATATCTTTGATATCTTATGATAAGAAGCACTCACCAATTCGTCCGCCGGATGCAGAGCATACCGGACAATACGAGCTGATGGGTGCTTCTTTCTTTTAAGATACTTCTTTTAGAATTAAAATCATATCGCCTGTTTGTACCTGTTCGGTTTCTTTTTGGTTGACTTCCATAATTGCCTCGACGGTTGTAAAAAACTTTTTCGCAATATCCCAGAGAGTTTCTTTTTCCTGTACCACGTAACCGACCATACCGGGCGCACTGCGGAAGGCATCCCAGTCCACTTCCTCACTTTCATATCCGGAAACAATTGGTTCTTCCATCCGGTCAAATACAAGTAAATCCAGCGCGGCAACTGCCTTAATTTCAATCTCTTTTTCTCCGGTGAGAGAAGCACTTACCTGCTCTAACATACCATGGAGATTGATATGGCTATTGTTCGTAAGACCGTTTGCCTCTAACAACTGCTCAAATGGAATCGTACCCTTTGCCGTCGCGAGCGGAACCCTTTCATCCCCGGTCTGGTATAACACACTTACCAAAAGTGCCCCTCTTACCAATAGCCCTTCTTCTTTCTGTTCTTTATGGTCAATAAACAGAGAACCGCTTACATTCCAAATTTGCAGCGGCGCAAATTCACCCGCCGTTACCATACCGGTAAATCGGCATTTGCTTTTATTATGAATTTTCAGATTTTCAAAATAGGATGGCTCATAAACCGGTTTGCACTTTTCTTTTAGCGAATAAAAATCCGTGAGAAGGTCAATTTTTTCCTGACCGTACACTTTCATATCAAACGCGAATACAACTTCGACTTCCAGCACACGGAATTCGCCATCTTCATCTTCTTTCACACCTAAATCCCTGCTGTGAATGGAGGCAGTCACCTGTTCGACCATGTCCGCATTGCATCCATGGCAGTCAATATGCCCCTCAATTGGCAGTGTGTTTTCAAAATAATTAATGGAAGGATTTTCTCCCTCGCCCAGATAAATAACGAAAACATTTGCCTGCCCTTCGACAAGAAGTTTTTCTTCTTCCATCCTTGTGTTTAGTTCCCCAATGCAAACATCCGAGTACAAAATCCGCTGCATTGCATCTTTCGTTCCGGGAATTTTCCACTCATCCCGTACCCGCAGCGTATCTTTTTTACTAAAAACCAGATAGGAAACTTCTGCCGTTCTTTTTTTGGTATAAATATCTTCTCCACCTTCAATGTCAATGGCTCCCTCACAATCGCAAACGCTTCCTGCCGTCACATTAAGTACAACAATTGCTTTCATTCCTAATTTTCTGGAATTAATTAACTCACTTTTTAAGTCGCCAATCTCCGCCTGCACCGAAATTTCATCCTCGGCCTTTGCCTGTGGCAGCAAAATAGTTTCCTCAAAAGGAATTGTCCCTGTCATCTCACTCACCGGAATATCCCCATCCGATGCATATAAAATCTGGAAATGCAAAAGTCCTTTTACACTTGCCTTTCCCTCCATCATATGAACTTCCTCTATCTGTACCTCTCCCTGTTCTTTCATTATCTGTAACGCATCCGGTCTGGCATCCGGCACATTGAAATCGCGGTCAAGTGTAAGCTGCTTAACTTCCCTGCCGTTACACCGGTTCATATGAACTCGCTTTGTAATCAGGTTCAATCGTTTGGCCTCCTTGTTTCGTAGTTGTCTCTTACAATATATATTCCAATGAAACAAAAAAAGAACTAATAAACCGGATTTCTCCATTTATTAGTTCTCTCTCTACTAGCACAGAGTTAATTGTACGTCCTTTGTAATGACATCCGTGTAACTGTATGATACCGTTTGGTAACTATTCTCTTCCGCGTTTTTCACCTGCACAAGAAAGATGCAGGGATATGTTTCCGTAATCACACCTTCGGTTACATCATATTTGTGTCTTCCCAGATTACTCCGAACCTTTACTTTACTTCCTACATGCTCCGCTACGGCACGCCGGACACTGCCAACACTGGCTCTTACCATAAGATATCCCTCCGTTCTTAAAACACGATATATAGCATACGCATACAAGTATACCACATTTTATTGTGGTTGTCAATTTATGGTATCCTCGTCATCACATACCGTCCTTACTATCTTATGCAGTTTTAAGCCATTTTATTCATAATTTCATTCAAAATCTCGTAAGAAACCTCATCCTTTGTCTGGATTGGAAGCTCTTTTGCCCCCTCTTTCGTAATCAAAGTAACGACATTTGTATCCGTTCCAAATCCGGCACCGGCAACTTTCAGATTGTTCGCCACAATCATATCGGCGTGTTTCTTCTCTAATTTCTTTTTCGAGTTTTCTAACATATTTTCGGTTTCCATGGAAAAGCCACATAAAAACTGTCCTTTTTCTTTATGTTCACCGAGCCATGATAAAATATCCGTTGTCCGCTTCAGCGCAATCGACGCTTCGCCGTCTTTCTTTTTCGTCTTTTCTGTATTTACCGTAACCGGCGTATAATCGGCAACAGCTGCTGCCTTGATGATAATATCCTGCTCTCTGGCACGTGTTTTCACTGCCTCAAACATATCCGCTGCGCTCTCAACCGGCACAACATCCACATGAAGCGGTACCGGCAGTTCACACGGACCGCTCACCAGTGTAACCTTGGCTCCACGTCTTGCTGCCGTTTTAGCAAGTGCATATCCCATCTTTCCGGTCGAATGATTCGTCAGATAACGCACCGGGTCAATCGCCTCTCTCGTCGGTCCGGCTGTAATTAAAACCCGTTTTCCTTCCATATCATGTTCATACTGGATTTCCTGTAAAATATGAGAAAGCAGCACTTCCTCTGAAGGCATTTTCCCCTTTCCGACTGCTTTGCACGCAAGAAGTCCGGTTGCCGGTTCAATAACCTCCATTCCGAAATCTCTCAATTTTTGAAGATTTGCCTGCGTAATCGGATTCTCATACATATTGGTGTTCATCGCCGGTGCCACCAATTTTTTACAACGGCACGCAAGAAGCGTTGTACTGAGCATATCATCTGCAATTCCATTTGCCATTTTCGCAATAATATTCGCACTTGCCGGCGCAACTAAAACCAAATCCGCTTTGTTACCAAGCGAAACATGCTCAATATTATAGTTAAAGTTTCTATCAAACGTATCGACTAAGCATTTGTGATTCGTCAGCGTCTCAAACGTAATCGGATTGATAAAATTGGTTGCATTTTGTGTCATCAAAACATGTACGTCGGCGTGAAGTTTTGTCAGCATACTCGTCAGATTTGCGATTTTGTATGCGGCAATACTGCCTGTCACACCAAGCACAATAGTTTTTCCCTGTAACATAAAATCCCCCTTCTTAGTCAGACAACTGACCATGTTTTTCATAAGAAGATACACGTTTAATCTGGTTTTTGTCATCTACAAAAACGACTTTTGGCTTATGGCCGAATACTTCCTCAGGCGTCAAATCGCAATAACTCATAATAATAATGTGGTCTTCTACCTGAACCATTCTCGCAGCTGCCCCATTTAAGCAAATCATACCACTTCCCGGCTCCCCGGCAATCGTGTAAGTCTCAAAACGGCTTCCATTTTCTACATCGACAATCTGCACTTTTTCATATTCGTAAATGCCGGCCGCCTCCATTAAAACCGGGTCAACCGTAATACTGCCAACATAATTTAATTCTGCCTGAACCACTTTGGCACGGTGTATTTTCCCTTTTAACATCTGAATTGTCATGACGCTTATCCTCCAATCTTATGATTCGTAAATAAAGTTATCAATAAGTCTTGTTTTTCCAATGTAAACGGCTACGGCAGCCAAAATGGAACCGTCAATCGTTTCTATTGTTTCAATATTATCAAAGTTTACAATTTCCACATAATCAATTTTGGCAAGCGGCTCCGACTCAATGATTTCCGTAATTGCCTGTTTCACGGTGGCAGCACTTTTTTCGCCGGCTTTCACTAATTCCTCACCACGAAGTAATCCTTTATGAAGAATAACAGCGGCTTTTCTCTCCTCCTTTGAGAGATAAGTGTTTCTCGAACTTTTTGCAAGACCGTCATCTTCACGGATAATCGGGCAGCCAATGACTTCGAGATTAAAATTCAAATCTCTTACCATACGGCGGATGACTGCTAACTGCTGTGCATCCTTCTGTCCAAAGTAAGCGCGGTCCGGCTCTACAATGTTAAATAATTTTCCAACTACTGTGCAGACACCACGGAAATGTGTCGGTCTTGTTTTACCGCACAATCCCTTCGTAAGTCCATCCATGTCAATGAAACTGCAAAAATCGCTTTCATACATATTTTCCGGTTCCGGATGGAAAATAAGATTTGCACCGGCATTTTCACAAAGCGCCGCATCTCTTTCCAAATCTCTCGGATAAGTTGCCAAATCTTCATTTGGTCCAAACTGAATCGGATTTACAAAAACACTGACAACGACACGGTCATTCTGCTCAACTGCCTTGTCAATCAAACTTTTATGTCCCTCATGAAGATAACCCATTGTCGGAACAAGACCAACGGAAAGTCCTTCTTCTCTCCATTTCTTTACCTGTTTTCTTACTTCTTCTACGGTTGATACAATCTGCATTTTTTCTTCCTCCTAGTACAACTTCTCAATAATATCATCATCTATTTTGTATTCATGCTCACTGGATGGGAAAGCGCCGCTCTGGATTTCTTCCATATATTTCTGGAATGCTTCTTTCATCACTTCTCCAATGTTTGCATAACGTTTTACAAATTTTGGTGTAAAGTCAGAGAACATACCAAGCATATCCTGGTAAACAAGTACCTGACCGTCACATCCATTTCCGGCACCGATTCCAATTGTTGGAATATCTAACTTCTCGGTCACAAGATTGGCAAGTTTACTTGGAATTCCCTCAAGTACAACCGCAAATGCACCGGCTTCTTCGACAGCAATTGCATCCGCAATTAATTTCTTTGCTGCCTTTTCCGTTTTACCCTGAACTTTAAATCCGCCAAAAGCGTTAATCGACTGTGGTGTCAGTCCAAGATGTGCACAGACCGGAATTCCGGCACCCACAATTGCCTGAATCTGTGGGCAGACTTCTTTTCCGCCTTCCAGTTTCACGGCTCCGGCGCGTCCCTCTTTCATCAGTCGTCCGGCATTGACAACCGCATCATAAACGGATGTCTGATACGACATAAACGGCATGTCCACAACAACAAGTGCGTTTTTTGCACCTCTTGCTACAGCTGCTCCATGGTGAATCATATCTTCCATCGTCACTGAAATCGTATCCTCATAACCAAGAATTACATTTCCTAAGGAATCACCAACCAAAATTGTATTTACTCCGGCTTCGTCTTCCAGTTTTGCTGTCGAATAATCATATGCGGTCAGCATTGAAATTTTTTCCCCTTTTTCCTTCATCTGCTGAATCGTTACTACTGTGTTTTTCATTTATTGTGTCCTCCTATTCCTGCACATATCATTTAATAACTGAATCATCGTTTGATAATCTCTCTCGGGATTTTTCCGTCCGGCAATCTCTAACACCGTTTCACCAAGTCTTAGATAAACTTCTTTTTCTGCCTCAGTCAACACGGCTAAATGCTTTTTCACCGTTTCGGTATCGCCTCTCTCAATCGGCCCGGTTAAGGCTTCTTCAGGCGATGAATGAAGCAGTGCTTTGATGTTATTTTGCACAAGCGGCGTTGTCAATTCCACCGCATCTTCCCTCGAAAATCCACAGTCCATAAGCATCTGAATGGACATCTCATACAAGCCAATCATCAAATTGCTTATCATCGATGCCGATGCATGGTACCTTGTTTTCTTCGCCGATTCCATGACGCATACTTTATTTCCCGCTTTTCGGAAAATGTCTCCGACAACGGACAAGGCATAAAAATCCCCTTCAGCGGTAAATATTACATGATTCAATTGTTCATACGATGTGAATTTGCTGCTGAACGCATACATAGGATGAAAGGATGCGGCAGATACCCCGTATTCCTCTCGATTAGAAAATAAATCGGATGATAATGAGCCACTAAAATGGCATACTATTTTATTTTGTATTGATTCTTTTTTCAGTTCGTTCCACACACTTTCCAACGCACCATCCGGCGTGGTAAGAAAAAGAATCGTGCTCTCTGCCACTAGTTCGGCCAGAGAATCATATGCTTTTGTGTTTGTAAAAGTCGCGGCCTCTTCCACGCTTTTTTTTGATTTACTACAGTACCCGGCAACCGAAAAACCATGCTCTGTCAGATATTTTCCAATCGAACAGCCAACCTTTCCGGCACCTATAATTCCTATCTTCATGTCATCACCTCCGTAGTCCGTGACAACACATTATCACCTGATGCAGTTTCCTATGAATACCGCTCATACGAGACAGAATAGCACAAATTGAGGGTTTTGTAAAGTGAGTATTTGTGAAGGGTCGCCACTACTGATAACATTGACAGTAAAGAGTCGTTCTGGCTTGTTGCGAGTTTTTAGCGGAACGGTAGTGGTTAGAAGATCACCTATACATGACTTGGTTGAATTATTACGTGTATCAGGTGACTCCTTTTTGTTTGATATAACTTTACTGTCATGATTAAAATTTACAGATGTACCATAGTTCGTTTCTTCAGCAACACTTAGTAGTTGTTCTCTGCCCTCTACTTGCTGATAGTAGAAAGTAGTTACAAAGCCAACTTTTAAGAGATTATCAATCTCTGCGTAGGTCTCTTCAATAATTTCAACTGTATCTTCATCAGCCTTGGCAATTTCTTTAATCTTTCGTTTCTTCACAGTTTTCAGCTCATCCTTGGCATCCGAAAGTTGATTTTCCAAAAACGAAAATGTATCGCTGTCCAGTCATTATAAGTCGGATAATCAATGGCATCTCCAATAGAAATGATACGCACGCCTGCATCACGCAGGTCTTCCAGCTCCACAAGTCCCTTGCTGTTTCGACGGGAAAATCGACTGAAGTCCTTTACAATAAGTACACTGATATTCCCATTCATCAGCTTCTTGCGAAGCTGCCCATATCCTTCACGCTGTTCAAAGGTATACCCGGACCGGTCACGGTCTTCATATATAGAAAGCTTACACTTGGGAAATTAAGCTTTTACAAACTCTTCGATAATTTTCTTTTGGTTCTCGATGGAGGTATTGTCTCTGCCTAACTCTTCATCAACTGAGATACGACAATAACCGGCAATTTCTTGTGTAAGCGTGAGGTCGTTGGTATGTTTTTCCATATTGCCACCTCTCCTTTCTTTGTTTTGTAACAACATTGTAAGTTATGGGTGTAAAAAAGGCAAGCGGTAATGCTTGCCTCGCAAAAAGCTACTTGTTTTTTCTCCTTCCAAACTTTGCAATAATAATAATGGATACTATAGCCAAAATAATAATCACTGCAAATCCTGACAAACTAACGACCTCGGCATTATTTTTTGCTAATATATTGAACCATTTTCCTATACCCACATGTTTTACGTAATTAATCCAAATGCTGGTTAATAATATGCTTATGAGTACTAAATTTGACCAAGCAATTGTACGATAACTATTCACTTCCAAATCCAACTTAGTCATTTTCGATACATAGTAAATAAAAATAAAAATCAAATTCAATACGCATAAGCCCCATACACAACCAACAATTACAATTTTGCACAAAGAAACGGTTTGAAAATTGTTAAATATATTATCAAGAGCCGATATACTCCCAAAAACAAGAAACGCCATTGCAGTAAATATACCTATCAACGAGATTAACTGCGCATATATCTCCTTTTGTGTGACTTGCACCTTACTTTCTATTTGTTCTTCCAACTTCTTTTTTACCGGTTCTAAGTTTTGTGCAATAGTCTGTTTTAATTCATCATCTTTTCTTTTAGTTTGAAGCTTTTCCACCTGATAAATGGCCAAATGAACATGATCATATATCTTTAAAGCATATACTTTTATATCTTTATATTGTGCATCTTCCATGCATAAAACCAACAAAGCCTCAACATTTGATATAAAATTTCCCTGTTCTTCTTCATCTAACGAAAAGTAAAATCCACTTATTTCCGAATACAATATTCGCTCTTGCTTTTCTACATACTTCCTAATAGAATCAACTGTTTTTTGAGGTTTATACTCATCTGCTGTCCAATTAAGAGAAGTACATATTCCCTGCATTCTTCTTTTTAGTTCTTCATATCCCGTTCCTTTTGGACTAGGCACTTTTGTACTTTGAGGTTTTGTTTTTATCAATTTATCAATTGTCATCGCTCTCAAAATACTCCTTTATAGCTTTTTTAGAAATAATCCTGTTCATGCCTTCCTCGTAAGCTTCATTCCAAGGGTCCTGATTATGTGTAATATTTACAAGTGCAGTTGCTGAATAGTCAGCAAACCCGTCTACTGTCTGATTAATCGTTTCTCGATCCTGTGGTTCTATACAATTCTGATTATACTTTTTCTCTACAATTTCCCAATTATCATTTACTTCATAGTACTTTATAATAGTCGGAATATTTGAACTACCATATTGTTTAAACTCTTGATATACCTCTGGAACAACAGGACCAAATCCCCATGCTTCAATTTCTTCAATAAAACATGGCTGTTTCCTCTCTGTAAAGGCTAAAAACTCCGCCTGTACAAAATATAATAACTTTTGCAATTTTAAGTTTGAAATACCATATTCCATTTTATTACTATAATTTATTATATACCTAGCCACATCCAATACTTTATATGCCATGATATCACCTCTTTCAATACACTAATTGTAGCACTTGTAATCTCAGATGTCAATTTTTTTCGAACATTTGTTCCCTACAATCTTTTCACATCCACATATGTTGTACTTTTCCCTGCTCCAACCTTTGCAATCTTCCCGTCATCTGTCAACTTCTTCAGTGCTCTCTCAATCGTCTTTTGACTCAGTTCCGGACACAGAGTCATTATATCCGACTTTCCTAACTTCACTAATGAACGTTCAATAATGCTGTAGACTCGCTCCGGTGAAGTCATTTTTTTCTTTTCCAGCAAGATAAATCGGTCTTCAAAGTCTTTATAGGCATTTATGATAGTTCCCAATGTGTATCTGATAAATGGCATATAATCATTTGTATTCTCGTGCCAGTTTATTGAACTATCCTGCAATACTTCATAATATGTTTCCTTCGATTTTTCTACCACCATTTCAATACTGATATATTTTCCCACAAGGTAACCGGTCTTATATAACAGTAGCAGCGTTAAAAGTCTGGACATTCGCCCATTTCCATCTCCAAACGGATGGATACATAAGAAATCAAGTATTACACATGGTATTACTAATAGCGGATCAATGTGCGTATGGTTGATTACATCTTCATATTGTTTACATAAGCTTTCTATATATTCCGCTGTCAGAACTGCCGGAACCGGTTGAAATCTCACGCTTTTATTTCCAAATTTGTCCTCTTCCTCTATATAGTTATCTACCATCTTATAATGTCCACCATTGCCGGATTCAGAATAACTATATAAATATTTGTGTAAAGTCAGAATATCGTTCGGTTTTAATTGTATGTAAGAATAACTGTCATGAATCATTCCTAATACTTCTCTATAACCAGCAATTTCTTTTTCGTTCCGGTTTCTTGGTTCACTCTTTTTTTGAACAATTTCTTTTAATCTTGCGTCCGAAGTGTAGATTCCTTCAATTTTGTTAGAAGCTTCTGTACTCTGTATTCTTGCAACTTCCATCAATCTTTCCAAAATTTCCGGTTGCGTTTCTATATATAATTCCTGGCGTCCCTTATACTCATGAAGTGCTGAAATCATATTCATTACTTCAATTGTTATAGGCATTTCTTCTATTTTTCTGTAATTAATCTCTTTCATAGTCACTCCATTTCCTTTCTACCCCATTTTATCAAAAATGACATAGAATATCAATATTAATCTACCCCATTTATGTATTTTCTACCCCATTTTCGCTAATTTGGGGTAGAAAAAAACGATGTGGGGTAGTATCGGGCGAATCACCGCTCACTACCTTGCTCCTGCTGCCTGTTTGGGCAAAGCAGTTGTTTTTCCATCATCGGTTTTTTCCAGTCCTCGATTGTGAATCAGCAAATCTGTTGTCTTTTCCAACAAATCCTGCTCACCGGATTCAAAAATAGCCAATCTGTACTTCTTCTCCTTACACTGCTCAATCAAAGGCTGTAAACTGTCCATAACCTTTGGATCAGCTTTTTCCGCATTCGTAAGTCATACTAAGGCATACTTGCCCGCTTTGTTTACCGTCAACTCCATGCGAAACCTCCTTTACCTAAATGATTACCAAGTTTTGTCATCTTTATGCCGGCAATGACGAGTAAACCTAATAGATTCATTTTAGTAAAACCGGTGGCATTCTACATTGAGCCACAATTGAGTCCAGATTGAAAAAGCTCAAATAGAATTTAAGTAATGGAATCCAAAAAAATCTTTCCAAAAATAGCGTTCACATTATTCGAACGGTTGTTCTGTGTCTGATTTTATGATATACTTCCCATATTGAAACGTATTACCACCATAAAATAAGAACCATAAAAAATTACAGGACAAATTACAGGAGATGATTTCATTGAATAGAATTGATTTTCATAGTATAGCTGCCATCCTTTTGGACGGCTTAATTGATGCAGACTACTCGCAAATGGATTTTATCTATATGCTGTTTGGCAGCTTTGCCAACGATAATGTAGATTTTGCATTTGATAATGGATTGGTCTGTAAATGGATTAAAGGACAATCCCGCATCAGCCCCAAAATTATCAGTTATTACAACAGCAAAAAGAACAGAGACAAGCTCTGTAAAGATATCGAATCAGAATTATTGCCATATATCAGTGATGTTTCTTATACCATTTCAGCTATTCGAGATTTGGTGTTATGTGACATCACTACTTCTGAGGAGAAAAAAGATGCCTTACTGACGCACTTTGATCATGCTCCGGCGCATTTCATATGCGATGTATTGGTATACGGATTTTCCAGAAATTTTGTTAAAGTGGGTAATAAAGATTCCGGCTCATCCTCTCCCAGAGTGGATGATGTTATGTACTTACCCCTGCTTCCTAAACCAACGAAATATTTTACAGGACGTTCTAATGCCCTCCTTGAACTCCATCAGTTGTTGTACATATCCTGTACCTGCCTTTCTGCCCTGTGGGCGATTTGTTTTGTAAGTATAGGATATAAAAAATCCACCCAACTCTCATTGACTGAAAATTGAGCAGAAATTGAATCAATAATTTACATTATGAGAAGTTTCAGGATGGAACCGTGAAATGTATTGAAAATGAGATACCATTTGAAGTGCCGGAAGGATGGGCATGGTGTAGGTTTACGTCTGTTACTGTTAATCGTGATAGCGAAAGAAAACCTATCTCATCAGCTAATCGTACTAATGTTGCTAAAATATATGACTATTATGGTGCTTCTGGAAAAATTGACAAAATAGATAAGTTTATATTTAATGAGAAACTATTGCTAATAGGTGAAGATGGTGCAAATCTTGTAACAAGGAGTAAACCTATTGCTTTTTTTGCAGAAGGACAGTATTGGGTAAATAATCATGCACATTGCATTGATTCAACTGATAAACTGATCTTAGAATATCTTTGTTTATATATTAATGCAATTAGCCTTGAAAAGTATGTAACAGGTTCTGCTCAACCTAAAATGACACAGGATAATATGAATTCAATACTTATTGCACTTCCGCCATATGAAGAGCAAAAAAGATTGGAATTTCAAGTTAATCACATATTAAAGACAGTTTCGACTATCGAAAACGAAAAAGAGGATATTGTTAATTACATTTCTTCTGCAAAATCAAAAATCCTCGACCTTGCTATTCGTGGTAAACTTGTACCTCAGAACCCGAATGCTGAGCCTGCTTCTGTTCTTCTTGAACGTATACGAGCAGAGAAAGAAGAACTCATCAAAGCCGGCAAAATCAAGCGTGATAAGAAGGAATCTATCATCTTCCGTGGTGAGGATAACTCTTATTATCAACAAACCGGAACATTAATAGAAAATATTAATGATTGGAATTTGGATGATATTCCTATTAATTGGGAATTGTGCTGTTTAGGTGAGATATGTGATTATGGAAACTGTGTTAATGTAGATACTAAAGATATTGACGAGGAAGCGTGGGTTTTAGATCTCGAAGATATTGAAAAAGATTCCGGCAAAGTTATACATAAAATTAGGAAATATGAACGTAATTCGTCTAGTACAAAGCATCTGTTCAAAAAGGGACAGGTCCTTTATAGCAAGTTGCGTCCTTATCTAAATAAAGTGGTTCTTGCAGATGAGGAAGGATTTTGCACCTCTGAAATTCTTCCGTTGAATTTCTCAAATGTTGTTGAACCACAATATGCATTATACTATCTAATGTCACCTACTTTTTTGAAATATGCCAATCGTTGCTCATATGGAGTAAAAATGCCACGACTGGGTACTGCAGATGGGAGAAAAGCAGTATTTCCTTTGCCTCCGTTTGAGGAACAACGACGAATTTCTCGGCATATTTCAAAAATATTTATTGAGATAGACAATATCTCAAATATGTTACTATAGTGAACAGCCGCTTTCAAAAAGCGGCTGCACTTCTTACCAAGTTACTATTTTATCTACAAGTGCTTGTTGTTCACTTGCGGTACGTCGTAAATAGATACGAGTAGTTTCAATGCTTTCATGCCCCATAAGATCAGCCAGTAATGCAATATCATTATACTTTTCAAGAAAGTTTTTGGCATATCTATGACGGAAAGAGTGTGGATAGACCACTTTGCTGTCCAATCCATATTTGTCTGCATAATTCTTGAGCTGTTGAGAAATACCTCTAGTCGTTATACGATTACCATACCTGTTTAGAAATAGATAGCCTGACGTGCGTTGGGTTTCACCCAACCACTTTAGTGTTTCTTCACGTAATATTTTCGGAATGAATAATCTACGTAATTTACCGCCCTTGCTATACAAATCAAAATATCCAAGTTGCACATGCTCAATCTTAATACGAATTAATTCGCTTACACGAGCACCAGTCGCAGCAAGATACCAGACAACAAAATACCACTCCAAATTGCCATCTTTTTTAAGCTGATTCTTCAGGAATTTATAATCGGCATTGCTGATTACATTTTCCAAAAAGCTTTTCTGCTGGATCTTTACTGCTTTGAGTCGCAATTGTGACTTTTCTAAATATTCTAGATATTTATTAATTGCTTGTATTCTCAGATTTACAGTTTTGGGTTTAAAATGCTCCATCAGATAGCCCTTGTAGGCAAGTAAGTTTTCCTTCGAAATCTTATCATAATTTGTAGTGAAGTAATTCACTGTCCACAGGTAAGATTCAATGGTGTTTTCGGATAGATTACCTTTTTTTAGGTAATCTTCAAAAGTTATTTCTGTCTTCATATAAAGACACCTCCATAAATATATTTGCGGGTATCCGCTGAATCAATTATAGAGGTAAAAGTGTCGAATTCTCTTATTATGAGAAGATAGGAAGCACCATAAAAAATATAGACGATAGTATCCCTTTTGAAATTCCTGGAAATTGGTGTTTCATACGACTTAAAGAATTGTGGAAATTAATTTCTGGGAGAGATTTATCTCCATCAGAATACAACGATAATCAAGATGGTATTCCATATATTACTGGGGCAAGCAATTTTAGAAATGGCAAAATCGAATTAGTAAGGTGGACATCATCTCCACAAGTTATTACAAAGCAGGGCGACTTGTTACTAACGTGTAAAGGTACGGTAGGAGAATTGGCTTTCAATGATTTTGGAAACGCCCATATTGCCCGTCAAATTATGGCGATACGTAACACATATGGTCTTAACGTGGAATATCTTTCTTTTTGTATAAGCTTTTATATTGAAGAGATTAAAGCAGTTGCCAAAGGCTTAATACCTGGCATTTCAAGGGAAGATATTCTTAATCTTATACTTCCAATTCCACCAGAAAACTATCAAAAGTTAGTTGTATCTCAAATCACAAAGAGTAATCATGCATTGTACTTAATAGAAAAGAGCCTCAGTTGAGGCTTCAGACTGTAGACAAAGTGGTGCTAGGACTGTTGTCCTGGCACCATTTTTTC
>NZ_QTVH01000040.1:0-910 GCF_003435975.1 Clostridium sp. AF36-4
TTATGTTTGGATAACAGGGCACGGTTGACAAGGATTTTGTGCTCTTTTTTGTCTTGTGTCCGGTATTTAACCCATACCGTGTCGATTTCGAGTTTGTCTAAATATTCGACGGTTGCATGTCCGAGATTGGCTTCGTTGCTGTCATAATAGCGGTTGAGTTCTAAGTCCATCCCTCCGGTTCCTTCTAAGGAAAGGTCGGTACGGGAAAGCATGAGCCGCCCGCTTGGCGTGTCAACACCGTGCTTACCAGTTTATTTTTTGTACCTGCACCAGAATAGGATTCCTCCGTCACCAGAGGGCATACAAAAGCAGCGTCCCCTGCCAGATATCCTTGAGCTGTTTGATACGTGTATGTCGTCGTATACAGGTGTTCCTTCCCTTTATTTTTTGCCAGATATGCTTTGGGGGATTTCTTGGTTAAGACATTCCGGTACTTATCATAAGTATGCCCCTGTTTGGTCGTGACAGCCTTATCTCCCTTCTTTCCGAAGGACTTGTCGGTTTCCGTAAGTACGAGGGAACCCTGTTCATTTTTATCATAACTGTACAGGGTTTCCTCCTTTTCTTTCCCATAATTTATCTCATCCGTAAGAAGTTTATTTTCATTATATACATACAGACTGACATTTTTCTTGGTATCCTTTTTAAGCCTTAAGGTATCCGGGTTGATTTTGGATTTCTTATAGGTATAATCATAATACTTTCCGTTTGTTTTATATTTGTTCGGATTAAAGCTGCTGACAACCGTTACCGTGCGGAGTCCTTCATTTCCGTACTGCCAGACTTCATAAGCGGTTTTCCAGTTGCCTTTATCGTCTTTTTCCCGCTCCCTGAAATCGTCATAGGAACGGAGTCCGTCGGTTCCTTTTTTCTGGAAATAATCGTATTTGACGCCATTTGATTTTTTGCC
>NZ_QTVH01000040.1:920-9641 GCF_003435975.1 Clostridium sp. AF36-4
ATCGTATTTGACGCCATTTGATTTTTTGCCCGTCTTCGTATCTTTTTCATATTCCCTGGTTACATAAAACTGCTCCGTCACCACATCCCTTTTCTGCCCGGCACCGGCATCTTTTGTGCCATGCAGGGAACCGGCACGGTACTCATAGTGGGTTTCGTTTCCGTCTGCCGTGATTTTGTTCAGAAGGTAACTCTGGTTCGTAGAAACACGCTGGGATGCCACCCCGGCACCGGAGGTGTTGACCAGCCGCTCCACCGTCTTATAACTATACTTTTCTTTGCTGCCGTCTACGGTCGCACTGGTCAGGATCACACCATGCAGCCTGTCCCCATGATGAGGTGTATAGGATTTTTCTTCCGTTTCGTAAGAGATTGTCTTCTTGGACACGCCTCCCCCGGCAGCTTTGCCCTGAACGGTTACTGATGAAAGGGTCTTTTCCCCATCGTCGTTGTTATAATGGAACGCAATCTCCCGTCCGACGGAATCCGTGATTTTACTGAAATAAATGCCGTCTGTATAAGTATAGGTAATCTTGTTATCATGGGCATCCTTCTGCAGCACAATTACTCCGTCCTCGTTAAAGTAGGTACGGAGTCCGGTTTTATCTCTCAGAAGGTATTTACAGGCGATACCGTCTACGCTTTTGTCCCAGTCTTCCAGTTTAATGTCATCATAATCATAGCCTTCCAGTCCCTTGATATGATAACATTTATTATCGTCATCTGCCTCTGTTTCGATATTTGCCACACCGGCACTGCCGTAATGCAGGTAGGTAGGATTCTTCCCCCATCCTTCCTCTTCTGTCAACGTAACTGTTTCGATCCACGGGAAATCATACCGCCAGCCACTCGCCAAACCATATACGTTATGTCCCTCGTTACTGACAATCTTCGTTCTCTGGGTGTCTTCCTCATAATGCTTTTTTCCATTAAGCGACACCCCTTTCCATCCAGCGCCCTTTTCATATTTTACCAATAGGTTTTTCAACGCATTTTTATGGTTTTTCAAAACGGCGGCGTTCACGACAATGCGTCTTTGAGAGCCGTCTGAGGCTGTGTAGTAAACCCAGAGGGTATCCACCTCCAGATCCTCTATATATTCCACCGTGGCATGTCCAAGATTTGCTTCATTGCTGTCATAATAGCGGTTCAGTTCAAAGTCCATGCCGCCTGTTCCTTCGAGGGAAAGATCTGTCCGGGAAAGCATCAGATGACCGGTGGCGGTATCAACACCATCTGCTGCTTCGGCTTCCAACGGGGAACCGGCAAGGCGGTTTTCATACACACTCCGGAAGGTGTCGCCATACGCTGCTTCCATCGCTGTGTCATAGGTTTCCCCTGCCGCCTGACAGGTGGTGCCGGTAGCAAAAAGTACTGCTCCGCAAAGCAAGGCTGTGGCTGCTGCTTTTGTGATTCCCTTTTTGATCTTTCCCATAAATATTCACTCCTATCTGTTTCATTCCGATTCATCGCACATCATAGTAATAAAATGAACCGCTCCCCATCTGTTCCATTCATATGTTATTCTGATTTCTCTTTCATCAGGTCTTCTACCGTTTTTCCGGCATCCAGCTGTTCCAGCACTTTTTCAAAAGTACAGGTCTCATTCAAAATCAGAAGCGCCACGTTGGTCCGCTCCTCTTTGCTGAGGGATCTATCCTTTAACCGCCGGTTCTGCGCTTTTGTGAGGCCTAACTGCTCCTCCGTGGAAAATTTCCCTATGCAGTTGGTTCAGATTTCGAATTCAATCCTCCGTAAGCTGGTCTCGGAACATGAAGTATCTCCTTAATTCCGCATACAACCCCTCCGGAAGATACGGCATATCATAGTTTCCATCCTTTACAAGATTTGCTATCAATTTTGGATCTTTACTGTCATCATCAATCTACTCTTCTCTTTCCGTCTATCCCTAAAAATTACCATTCACACTCAAAATAAAGAACCCTGTGCGATTTATCTAAATAAAAATCTCCTACCCACGAGTCCGATATATATTTTCCATCGCTAGAAAAATCATAACTATACAAAAAATTATATTCTAGATTACTTTTCTGTACGAGTATTTTCTTTGGTATTATTTTTTTGGCCTTTTTAGTCTCTTTCCAGTCATATTCTTGTGTTATTTTGCAACAAAAATTTTCTCCAATCTTTATAAAACCATCAAATTCTATATTTGAAAGTCCTATCTCTCTTTCATTGCTTTTTACATCATAATAATATTTCACTTCCTCTATTTCTTCAATGCATGGAAATTGTTTTTGGACAAATTCTATATCAGTACCAACCTTCGCCTCGTTTCTATTCAAACAAAAAAACAACAATAATACAAATAACAAGACACAGGCAAATATCAGTATTCCAACCATACATTTATGCAATTTCAACATAAGGCAAATCCTCCTTTGTCATCTCTCATATCCCAATAATCATTTCTATGACTTTAAATCTGTGCGTTGCACAACAATATTAAATGCAACTAAATAGCAATTTTCTTATTTTGTTTTATAAAAATTGCCGATACAGTGTTTTTAGTTCCATCAATTGCTACTTCCTTTATATACTTTTATCTTGATTTTTGCAGTCCTATTTTTCCATGTAACATCCATGTGAACATAGCCATATGTTTCAAATGAACGCGCCCATCCAAGTTCCTCAAATCTACCATTCTCTCTATCCTTTGCTCGTGAACCAATATCCTGACTTCCATTATTAAAGTTACTAAAACTTCCCATACCTGAAACGGGATTCGTACCTTGAAAATTCAATATTTCAGCTAACAAAATAGTGATTTATGCCATTGCAATCTCTGGATGGAGTGCATTGCACAAATATTCAGGTAATCTTGCTTCAAAATCAGAAGTAAAAGCAGTCAGTTGCTCGTCACTGAGCTTTAAGATTTCCTGAAGGCTTGCCATTAAGGCAGCCATCAGAATAGCAAGTGATCTGCTGAAAGTAATGTCTGCCATTTCATCGACAAGAAAGAAGAACAACTCACCAAGAGTTCTCTGATCTTCATTTTGGCGTTGTTCCATTGCAAGTA
The DNA here is from genome assembly GCF_003435975.1 of Clostridium sp. AF36-4. Classification (NCBI taxonomy): domain Bacteria; kingdom Bacillati; phylum Bacillota; class Clostridia; order Eubacteriales; family Clostridiaceae; genus Clostridium; species Clostridium sp. AF36-4. Next base: position 3,960 of record NZ_QTVH01000040.1, read on the forward strand.
ACATATACCTGGTAAACACAATGGCCACATGGGCTGTCAGTGCATCATAAGATAAGCTATGGCATTCTCCAATCAGGTTCAGCATGGATTTGCAGGTTTTAAAGAAAACCTCGATCTGCCATCGTTTTCCATGAATACGGATGATCTCTTCTTCGGAAAGAGTCGTATCTGTGCAGATAAAAGCAAGCCAGTCCTTGCGATTCACTTTGTTCCTTACACAAACGATCTTTGCTGGAATCGGATTCTCTTTTCCGACCATAATGTCAACGGAAAGCAGATATTTTGATCTGCCACGACGCTTCTTATTCTGGGAATAGATCTCTTTGATATTCAGCTGTTCACCACAGTACGAATATTTGATCCGGCTGCTTTTCTTGATCATGGCAATCACATTCATACCTTTTGAATGAATGTCTATGACCTGTGCCGGGTTGGAAAACCAGGAATCAAACAGGACATAATCCGCTTTCAGTCCTGCACTGAGCGCAGTGTCCAACAGAGTCATCATTGCTTCCGGTGCTTTTGTCTGAGCAAGCTTGCGTCTTTTGCCAGCAAGGGTTCTGTTATCAAAGTTCTTTACCGGACTAATGATATTTGTATCTTTTGCAGATGCCAGCAGACAGCTGTTTACGGGAATCAATGTATTTCCATCACTCCAGCTTAAAGTAAGCATTCGGAATCCTATTTTGAAACGCATATCCGTGTGGTCAAAAACTTTTGATCCCAGTTCTGTTTTCTTGCAACTGGTGCGGTTGAAAAGACTGTCATCAATGATGAAAACATTTTTCCTGCTATCATTCGTCAGATTTTTGATGTCATGATCTACGATATCCGCTGCAAGAAGAGAAGTGAAACGAAGCCAGTTTGTTTTTGTAGAATTAAGGAAACGGTAGAATGTGTCCTTGGAAAAATCTTCCTTAAAAGAGCTGGTCCGTTGCTGCATATACATGCTTCTTCCGACAAAAATGTTGCTGAGTTTGTACCGAAGCAGAGAAACAGGAGAAACACCTTTTTCTTTCGTTCCATTGCATCTGGCAAGAAGCTTGCCAACATGGTGTTTAGAAAAAAATCTCTGAACACAGTCAACTAAGGCTTTTTCATCGGAATGGTTTTGTGGTATACTGGACATGGCATAAATCTCCTTTGTAAAGATGGTTTTTCGACAACTCCATTATACCAAACGGAACAGGTTTATGCCCTTTTTATTGGCTAAAATATTGAATTTTCAAGGTTCAACACACCATATCGGTGTGGGAAGTTTTAGTTACTTAAACAACGAGGATATATCATCAAAAAGGATGCTGTTCCTGTTACCTGATTAGGTGTTGTGTCTATATTTATTTTTTCAGCCACCGAAAAATGGTTTGTTTGCTATGCCCTTTATTCTTTGGGTGCCTTTTACTTATTTGTTTCAACCTTCTTCTTCCATACTTTATACATCTCGTATAAAGTAAATCTTTTTTCACAATCTATATAATGAAGGGTACAATGATATACCGTCCTTCTTGGATTCAAACAATCATTTCCTATAAAACCTAATAAAACCGGCTCATTAACCGAATACTGTTTTTTCGGTTTTGTAAAAAACCCCCATGAAATATCATTTTCATTTTGTCTCCGAAAAACTTCAGCAAAATAGATGGCCACATCACTACAAATTGCCAGTGTCTCATAACTCAATTTTATATCGTCTGATATGATTTCTTCGCGAATCCATTGCGGATATTCTTTTGCTATTTCTTCTAATTCACTCCGTGTATATCGTTCTATTTTTATTTGTTTTACATACCAATCCCAAATTTCAATTATTGAATTAACAGAAAAGTCCAGCTCTATAGATTGACCTTGTGAATGAACATATTCACACAAATATTCTATCCTTTCATCAATATGTTCTATATACCAATTAAAATAGATTTCCGCTTCTCTCTTGGTGAAACTTAAAAAATCCCCTTTTTCTATAGGTGACTCTGCTTCCGCAGCAATATACTCCATTACAGTCCCTCCTAGCATTAATAATGTATTGTGACTTTAATATTGCAGTCATCTAGTAGTTTTAACAACGGCCTTGAGGCTCCTATTTTCCCCGTTGTGGGGCTTCTATAAAAATGCCAATGTGCTGCCTTTATTTTTCCCGTTTGAACTAGTTCTACATCTTTTTCTATCTGCTTTTGTATAAATTGGGTTTTTGAAACATATCCAACTTTACTTTCATGTGCAATTCCATTTGCAAACACATCCACTACACGTTTTCCCCCAGATGTATTAAATGTTTTATGACCTCCGCCATATGCTTTTTTCAATGCTATTTCCCCAGATTCCCCTCTTTTATAAATTGGGATATCTGACTTTTTTGTTGGTTTTTTTACAGGTTTCTTACCCGGTTTTTTCCAACTTTTTTTAGCCTTATTTAAAGCATTTTTAGTTCGTCTAGTTAGATTTTTCCCTTTTAAATTTACCCGTTTTTTTAAAGCCTTAGAAGATTTTTTTACAACTCGCTTTCCAACAGTTTTTGCACTAGATACAGCAGTTTTGACAGCAGTTTTAGCCTTCCTCGCATATTTTGTACCTTTTTGCACTGCTTTTGAACTCTTTACTACTTTGGAAATAGCTTTACCAGCTTTTCCAACATAAGAACCAGGTACGCCGGGAACAATAGTCGCTCCAACATCCCATGCCAGGTTTGCCACATTTTCCCAAGATGGTTCAGTGACCAGCGTATAAATACTATGTCCAATACTCGCAATATCCAGTATCGTCTCAAAAATATTCCCACTTGGGTCTGCCTTATTTACTCCATCATTCCCACAGTAAGTATACAGATGCAGGCTTAACGGGTCATCTTCTTCCCCGGTATAGGTATCCCTCGTCAGGAATCTTCCCAGATACGGCTGGTAATACCTTGCCCGGAGATAGATAGTCTCCGTCTCTCTGTCGTAGTATTCCCCACAGTAGCGGAAGGGATTCTCATCCTTTTTATCCGGGTTCACTTCATTCCCGAAGGAATCATACTCATAGTCCTTAATGACTTTGCCGCTGTCATCTGTTAGCTGAACGACATCGCCATGGGGATTCTTGATATAATACTGCTGCTCTGTTCCGTCTCCCTGATCCGCATACACAAGGTCGTTTCCACGGATATACCGCTTCCGCACCTTGCCGCTGCCGGACAGTTCCATGACAACCTCGTCGCCATCCCAGACAAAGACTGTCTTCTCTCTATTCACAGTCTTACTGGTTCGCAGCCCCTCGGCATCATAAGTAAAGCTTACTTTGCTGTCTCTGGTAAGCGTTTTTGTCAGCTGGTTCAGTGCATTATAGTGGTTGACAACATTCTCGTTCAGTCGGTTGTCTCCCAGTGTCACGTCTATGTCAATGTAGGTTCGGTCTTTTTTGTCGCTTGGAATCTCATAGCGGTTGACCGTGGCAAGCTGGTTTCCGTTTTTATCGTTCTTGTAGATAACAACGGAGTCCTCCTCCGTATCTGTATTTAAAGTGTCTGTACGGAGCAGCTCGTCATTTTTATTGTAGCGGTAAGCAGTGGTCTTATTGCCTGCCTTCATTTCCTTACGGTTGTTGTTACTGTCGTAGGAATAGATGATGTCGTCGCTTCCGGTTCTTGTCTCTTTCCGGATATGGCCAAGCAGGTCATAGGTGTAAGTGGCGGTACTGCTCCGCTTCTTCCCATCTTTGCCAAGAACCGCAGAAACCTCTTTGGATTTCTGACCGTTTTCTAAGTATTCTGAGCTGTACTTAGAAACCACCCCGGCACTGCCTGTCTGGTTCTTCATCCTTGTCAGTCGGTTCTGGTAATCATAGGCATAAGTGGTGGTCAGGTTATTTCCCGGCACTTTCCTCTCTGACAGGTTTCCGTCCTTGTCATAGGTGTATCCCACTACCTTGCGGCCTTTCTCATCGGTAACGGATGCCAGTTTGGATTCCCCGTCATAGGCATAGCGGAGGGAAAGCTTCTTTTCCCCGCCCACGGCCACAGTAAAGGCGGACCTATTGCCGGCACTGTCGTAAGTATAATGCTTAACCACGTCCTTGTTCTTGGTCAGTTTGGTGGTCTCGCTGGTAACCTGCCCGGATACATCCCCATAGGTAAATCTGGTGCCGTCCTGGGTTTCCACGTCCCCATAGGCATTGTAAGTATAGGAATGGGTGGTCTCTTTCCCTGTCTTCTTTTCTTTTGCCACCATCTCCGTCAGGCGGTTCTGGTAGTCATAGGTGTTTTTCAGGGTGTTGCCATTCTTATCTACCGTTTTGGTGAGGTTGCTGTTTTCATCATAAGAATAGCTCTCCCTTCTTCCCTCCGGGTCGATGAGTGCCACTAATTCATTTTTTTCATTATATTCATACTTTGTCTCGGCAATGGTATCGGTCTTTTTCTTCCCGCTGACGGTAAGGCGGTAGGTCTTTCCTGCATAAGAGAAGGTATCCGCTTCCTCTCCCTTTTCTCCGGCTTCACTTTCCGTCGCCGCATTTCCAGCTTCTGCCCCCTCGCCAGAAGACTCCCCATTTTCACCGGGAACCTCGGATACTACTATCGTGAGCGGGCTGGTCATGCCCGTAAACTGGCGCACCTTGTTTCCCATAATGTCATAGACATACTGGACGTACTGCGCTTTTCCATCTTCCATGCAGTTTTTAACCATGACAAGGCTGCCCCGCTTATCATAAGTATACTCCGTTCTTGTCGTCCTGTCAGCATCTATTTTTTCATTCTGTGCTATGACATTTCCCGTGGTATCATACTCTGTCGTGGTGGTCTGATAATGGATGCTTCCATCTTCCTTTTCCAACGGATACTCTGCCCGTATCATCTGACCGAGAATGTCATAGGTATATTGGGTGGAAACGCCTTCTCCCACACCCTTCGGAGTGTATTCCTTTATAATATTTCCCTGGTCGTCATAATCCGCCTTCGTTATCCGGGACTGCCAGTCCGTATCCCCCTCTTTCCGGCTCTTTGTCTCGGTCTGGCTGACATTTCCATTTTCATCGTATACCAGAAGAACTTCTTCCTCATAAGACGGAAGCCACTTCCCATCCTGGTATTTTTTAGTAACTGTGTTTTCCTTGACATTTCTTCCAAAATCGTCTGTCTCATATGTGGCAATCACTTCGGAACGATTTTTCCCCCGGATGGTGGTACTTGTCTTGGACAGGATATTTCCCTCTGCGTCCGACACAGTTTCGGTAATGTTCTCACTCAGCACGGCATCATTAAACTGGTCGTAATAATTATCTGTATCCACCTCCGATTGATATACCAATGGATTCAGTTCCTTGCTGTAACTGATGGTAATCGTCTGTGCCACATCATCCTCGCCGATGACTTCTGTTTCTTCCTTGGTAAAATTCCAAGAGGTGCAGTGGGCGGCATCCAGTTCCCCGTTGCTGAAGCTGGCACTGCCGATCTCTTCGCCTGCATCGTCATAGAAATATTTGCTGCCGCTTAATACTTTGTTTCCCCTGCCCGTAATGTAGAAGTTGGGAACCGTTTTCCCATCCTCATTGACGATGAATTTCTTTTCGTCGGGCTTGAAAGCATATGTCCGTTTCTCCAGCAGACGGTCATTTTCTTCCTGCTCTAAATCCGGGTCATCCTCCTCTTCCCCGGTCTCTGAGATGGTATAATAAAGTTGTAACACCAACACTGGAATAAATGATATAATC
>NZ_QTVH01000041.1:0-9292 GCF_003435975.1 Clostridium sp. AF36-4
TTAATACGAGAAAAATCCACGACATTTGTCGTGGACTTTGTCTACAGTCTGAAAGAAGTTCAATTTGTCTCTTGACAAATGAACTTCTTTTTTTGCCCGTGGGGTGTGGCTGCGGTGGGGCAACACTTTTTCCTGAGTTTCGCAGGTGGGGTGGGTCGCATCAAGTAATCGTTTCTGCTGATTTATGGAAATCGAAAAAATGTGAACGAACACTTGATGCAACACACCTTGCATTTTCCCCTTTTTCCAAGTATAATAACTTCACTTGCAAAGGAAAGGATTGATTTGATGCAAATGATAATTATGATTGCGATGCTTAGTGTTATATTTGGATTGACAGGAACCTATGCATTCTGCAAGTCAGGCAGCATGATTGAATTTTTCGGTGGGAACAAAAAAACGAGAAAAATGAGGATTATCCGGAGTTTAATTTCTGTGGTAATTGGCGGATGCAGTGCCATGATGAGCCGCACGATTTCCATGGTGATGCTTCACCTAATTGTGTTATTCCTCTTTTTTGACGTTGTGGCATTTGTCCTGCGTCTTTTTCTGCGCCGCAAAAAAGAGAGCAGAGTATATCGGGTTCTTCATAAAATTTACCGCTGTGGTGCACTGCCGGTCGTTATTTTTATCATAGTTATGATTTATGGGCTTACCAACATGACAGAGGTAAAACAGACTGACTATTCGCTGGCAACGGTAAAAGAAATTGGAAACTATAAGATTGCCCTGCTTACAGATACGCACTTTGATACGATTCAAAGCAAGAATACGGTAAAAGAGGCACTTACCAATTTGCAGAACCAGCATCCTGACTTTTTGGTGCTTGGCGGCGATATTGTAGAGGAAAATACATCGTATGAAAGCATGCAGGAGATTTTTGCTATGGCGGGCAAAGTCAAAACCAAATACGGCGTTTATTATGTGTATGGCAATCATGACAGACAGCCGTATACGACGAATAAAGCCTATACGGAAAAACAACTGGATGAAACAATTGAGAAAAATGGGATTCATATCCTAAAGGATTCATACACCATAATAAATGATGAAATTATTCTGCTTGGAAGAGATGATGCCGGCTGGGCAAATACATCCGGGCGGAAGTCGACGAAAGAAATTCTTCAGAAAATTCCTCAAAAAGACCGCGAGGGAAAATATATTATAGCCGTTGATCATCAGCCAATTGAGGCGGAGGAAAATGCACAGGCAGGAGTTGATTTGGAACTTTCGGGGCACACGCACGCCGGACAGATTTGGCCGATTGGGCACTTTACGGAGATGGCGGGGCAGTTAAACTATGGTCTTTACCAGCGCGGTTCCTGCAAGGTAATTGTATCTTCCGGTGAAGCCGGCTGGGGGTATTCAATGCGTACGCAGGAGCACTGCGAATATGTCATGATAAATTTACAAAAACAGAAGGTGGATTTATTTTGATTTTTCGTGTATAATATACGAGATTAGTGTGAATTAGAACATTTCCAATGGATGACACAGATAGACAAAGGTTGACATTACCGAAAAATGTGGTACTATAGTTGTGAGATTTTTTATTGGATGACTAACTAACCAATGACTAATCAGAAAATAAGAAAGAAAAGAGGTTCGTGTAAGATGGCAAAAATTGATTTGAGCAAGTATGGAATTACTGGTGCAACTGACATTGTTTACAATCCTTCTTATGAGTTGTTATTCGAGGAAGAGACAAAAGCTGGGCTTGAGGGATATGAAGTAGGACAGGAAACAGAGCTTGGTGCAGTAAACGTTATGACAGGTATTTATACCGGACGTTCTCCTAAAGACAAGTACATTGTTATGGATGAGAATTCCAAAGACACAGTATGGTGGACATCTGATGAATATGCAAACGATAACCATCCGATGACAGAAGAAGCATGGGCTACCGTAAAAGATATTGCAAAGAAAGAACTTTCTAACAAAAGACTTTTTGTTGTAGATGCTTTCTGTGGAGCAAATGCAGATACCCGTATGGCTGTTCGTTTCATCGTTGAAGTAGCATGGCAGGCACATTTCATTAAGAACATGTTCATCCAGCCTACTGAGGCAGAACTTGAAACTTTTGAGCCGACCTTTATTGTATACAACGCTTCGAAAGCAAAAGTAGAAAACTACAAAGAACTTGGATTGAATTCCGAGACTTGTGTAGCATTCAACATTACAAGCCGTGAGCAGGTTATCATTAATACATGGTACGGCGGTGAGATGAAGAAAGGTATGTTCTCCATGATGAACTACTACCTTCCATTGGACGGAATTGCTTCCATGCACTGCTCCGCAAACACAGATATGGATGGAAAGAACACAGCAATCTTCTTTGGTCTTTCCGGTACTGGTAAAACAACATTGTCTACAGACCCGAAACGTCTCTTGATTGGTGATGACGAGCACGGCTGGGATGACAACGGCGTCTTCAACTTTGAAGGTGGATGTTATGCAAAAGTTATCGACTTGGATGCCGAGTCTGAGCCGGATATCTACAATGCAATCCGCAGAGATGCCCTTCTTGAGAACGTAACAGTAGATGCAAACGGAAAAATTGATTTTACAGATAAGAGTGTAACAGAGAATACACGTGTATCTTATCCGATTGATCATATTGAAAATATTGTACGTCCGATTTCTTCCGCACCGGCAGCACAGAATGTAATCTTCCTTTCTGCTGACGCATTCGGCGTACTTCCTCCGGTATCTATCTTGACACCAGAGCAGACACAGTACTACTTCCTTTCCGGATTTACAGCAAAACTTGCAGGTACTGAGCGTGGAATTACAGAGCCTACTCCTACATTCTCCGCATGTTTCGGACAGGCATTCTTGGAACTGCATCCTACAAAATATGCAGAAGAGCTTGTTAAGAAGATGGAGAAGAGCGGCGCAAAGGCATACCTTGTAAATACAGGATGGAATGGAACCGGCAAACGTATCTCCATTAAAGATACTCGTGGTATCATTGATGCTATCTTAAATGGTGATATCAAAAATGCACCAACAAAGAAGATTCCTTACTTCAACTTTGAAGTACCTACAGAACTTCCGGGGGTTGATTCCGGTATTCTGGATCCTCGCGATACTTACGCAGATGCTTCTGAGTGGGAAACAAAAGCCAAAGATTTGGCAGACCGCTTCACAAAGAACTTTGTTAAGTATGAAGGAAATGATGCAGGTAAAGCACTTGTAGCAGCAGGTCCTCAGAAATAATATTGATTAAAATGATAAAAAGAGGATGTCGGGGGCATGATTTGCCCCTGACATCTTTTTTGAGTGGATGGAAGAAAAATGAGTATAGAAACGAAAAATCCTTTGGGAGAACAGCCGGTAAACCGATTGCTTTCACAGTTTGCGATTCCAAGTATCATTTCAATGCTGGTTGGTTCTCTTTATAATATTGTAGACCAGTTTTTTATTGGTCAAAGAGTGGGAGAATTAGGAAATGCAGCGACAAATATTGCTTTCCCGTTGTCGACCTCTTGTCTGGCACTTGCTTTACTGATTGGGATTGGTGGTTCGTCTGCATTTAATCTGGCGATGGGGAGCGGAGATGATAAAAAGGCCGTGCATTTATTAGGAAATGCCGTTGTATTGCTTGCAGGAAGCGGTCTTTTCTTATCCATTATCACCTTTTTATTTTTAAAACCATTGCTTTTGTTTTTTGGATCACCAAAAGCGGTACTTCCCTTTGCCATAGAATATACAAAAGTTACGGCATTTGGATTTCCATTTTTACTTCTTGGTACCGGTGGAGGTCATTTGATACGAGCCGATGGAAGACCGCGTATGACGATGGTTTGCAATCTGATCGGAGCGGTGATTAATACCGTTTTGGATGCTCTCTTTGTGTTTGGATTGAATCTTGGTATGACCGGAGCGGCGCTTGCTACGGTTATTGGGCAAATGGTGTCCGGAATCATGGCGATTATTTGCTTGATGCATGGTAAGACGGTATCGATTCATAAAGAGCATTTGTTTGTAAAATGGGAAAATGTAACAAGAATTGCTTCGCTTGGTATGGCACCGTGCAGCAATCAGGTAGCAATGATGGTTGTGCAGATTATTATGAACCAGTCGTTGAAGCATTACGGTTCCCACTCGATTTACGGCGAAAATATTCCGATTGCGTGTGCCGGCATTATTACAAAAGTAAACATGATTTTTATGTCCTTTGTCATTGGACTTTCACAGGGTTTACAGCCGATTGCAAGTTTTAATTATGGAGCGGGGAAAAAGGGGCGTGTGAAGGAAGCATATATAAAAGCAGTTTCCATTGGTGCTGTTTTAGCAGTAATTGCATTTTTTATGTTTCAGTTTTTCCCAAGACAAATTATTTCCATTTTCGGAGATGGTTCCGAACTGTATTATCAGTTTGCAATTCGGTATTTTCATGTCTTTTTGTTTTTTACATTTGTCAATTTTATGCAGCCGATTACGTCGAATTTTTTCACAGCGATTGGCAAACCTAAGGTTGGCAGCTTTTTGGCATTGACAAGGCAGATTCTATTTTTACTGCCGTTAATCCTTTTGTTCCCGTTGTTTTTGGGAATTGATGGAATTATGTATGCTGGTCCGGTGGCAGACTGTTTAGCGGCGGTTGTCTGTTTTATTATGGTTTACCGGGAATTGAGAAATTTTAACCCAAAATGAAATGAGAAATAATATCATTGATTTGCTTGAAATTAGGTATAGAAAATGTTAGTATTACATTCAGCAATAGACATTTGCGATTTTTAAGGAGGTAACAAGATGAAAGAGTTCAAAGAATGGGATGGATTTGAAGGAAAAATCTGGAAAGAAGAGATTAATACCAGAGATTTCATTCAGAAGAATTACACCCCATATGATGGAGATGAGAGCTTTTTGGCAGGTCCTACTGATGCAACCAATCAGCTTTGGGGCGAGTTGCAGAAACTTCAGAAAGAAGAGCGTGCCAATAATGGCGTTTTAGATATGGAGACAGAGGTTGTATCTTCTCTGACTGCATATGGCCCGGGATATATTAAAGAAGAATTGAAAGATTTGGAGAAAATTGTTGGTCTTCAGACAGACAAGCCGTTGAAACGTGCGTTTATGCCATATGGTGGTATTAAGATGGCAGAACAGGCATGTACAACTTATGGTTACACACCAAATCCAAAGTTTAATAAAATTTTTAATGAATACCATAAAACACACAATGCTGCTGTTTTTGATGCGTATACACCGGAGATGAAAAAGGCTCGTCACAGCCACATCGTAACCGGTCTTCCGGATACTTACGGACGTGGACGTATCGTCGGCGATTACCGTCGTGTAGCTTTGTATGGTATTGACTTTTTGATTGAGCAGAAACAGAAAGATAAAGCAAACTGTGGATGCGGAACAATGACAGACGATGTAATTCGTCTTCGTGAGGAAATTGCAGAGCAGATTAAAGCATTGCAGGGAATGAAAGAAATGGCTCAGATTTATGGCTATGACATTTCACGTCCGGCAAAAGATGCAAAAGAAGCTGTTCAGTGGCTTTACTTTGGTTATCTGGCTGCTATTAAGACACAGAATGGTGCTGCCATGAGTGTAGGACGTATTTCTACATTCCTCGATATTTATATTGAGCGTGACTTGAAAAAAGGCATCCTGACAGAGACAGAAGCACAGGAATTGATTGACCATATGACAATGAAATTCCGTATGGTTAAATTTGCCCGTATTCCTTCTTACAACCAGTTGTTCTCCGGTGACCCGGTATGGGCAACATTGGAAGTGGCAGGTATCGGTATGGATGGACGTTCCATGGTAACGAAGAATGACTTCCGTTTCCTTCATACATTGGAGAACATGGGACCTTCACCGGAGCCTAACTTAACCGTGTTGTATTCGTCTGATTTGCCGGAAACATTTAAGAAATATGCTTCTGACATTTCCATTCGTACAAGTTCCATTCAGTATGAGAACGACGATGTGATGAAACCGGTATGGGGCGATGATTACTCCATCTGCTGTTGTGTATCTGCTACACAGACAGGTAAGGAAATGCAGTTCTTCGGAGCAAGAGCAAACCTTGCAAAAGCACTGTTGTACGCAATCAATGGTGGTGTGGACGAAAAAGAATTTAATCAGGTCGGACCGGCCTACAAACCGATTACGTCCGAATACCTTGACTATGATGAGGTTATGGAAAGTTATGACCGCATGCTTGACTGGCTGGCAGGTCTGTATGTAAATATTTTGAACCTGATTCAGTATATGCATGATAAATATTACTACGAAGCTGCTGAGATGGCTCTTATTGATACCGATGTACGCCGTACATTCGCAACCGGTATCGCAGGATTCTCTCATGTAATTGACTCTTTGAGTGCAATTAAGTACGCAAAAGTTAAGACAGTTCGTAATGAAGATGGTATTGTAGTAGGATTTGAGACAGAGGGGGACTTCCCACGTTACGGTAACGATGATGAGCGTGCCGATGAGATTGGTGTATGGCTTCTTGGTACATTCCTTGATAAGATTAAAAAATATCATACGTACCGTGATTCCGAGCCTACAACATCGATTCTTACCATTACTTCCAATGTGGTATATGGTAAAGCAACCGGTATGATGCCGGATGGAAGAAAAGCATTTACTCCATTTGCACCTGGTGCATCACCAAGTTACGGAGCAGAGCAGAATGGTTTGCTTGCTTCCCTGAACTCCGTTGCTAAACTCCCATATCACTGGGCTTTGGATGGAATTTCCAATACGCAGACGATTAATCCGGACGCATTGGGACATAATGAGGATGAGCGTAAGAACAATTTGGTTCAGGTACTTGACGGATACTTCGATCAGGGAGCACATCACTTGAATGTCAATGTATTTGGAAAAGAAAAATTGTTGGATGCACAGAAACATCCGGAAAAAGAAGAATACGCAAACTTTACGATTCGTGTATCCGGTTATGCCGTTAAATTTATCGATTTGACCGAAGAACAGCAGAATGATGTAATTGCACGTACCTGCCACGGAAGAATGTAAAGTAAAACTTCAAAAAAATCTGGATGCACAGCCGGGAAGTTTGTCCCGGTTGTGCATCTTTTTCAAGTGAAAGAGAGGTAATTATGAAGGGATATGTTCATAGTATTGAGACATTTGGTCTGGTGGATGGACCGGGCGTGAGGTATGTACTTTTTGTGCAGGGATGTAAGATGCGCTGTCGGTATTGCCACAATCCGGAGACTTGGAAGATTTGCACAGATGAAGATGAAAAAATGGATGTCGGACTTGGCTGGCAGACGGCAAAAGAGGCATTTGATCGTGCTTACCGTTATCAGAATTACTGGAAAAATAATGGAGGGATTACCGTCAGTGGCGGCGAGCCATTGTTGCAGATTGATTTTGTTACAGAACTTTTTAGGTATGCAAAAGAAAAGGGGGTTCATACGACTTTAGATACCAGTGGAAGTGTTTATGGAGAAGAACCGGCAACCGTTGAAAAGTTTGAAAAACTGATGGAAGTTACAGACCTTGTAATGTTAGATATCAAGGAAATGGATGAGGAAAAACACAAGAAATTGACCGGACGAAGCAACAAAAATATTCTTGCGATGGCAGATAAAATGAATGAAATGGGAAAAGAAATGTGGATTCGCCACGTTCTTGTTCCGGGGCTTACTGATGGCAAAGAGGATTTGAAAGCACTTCGAAAAAAACTGGATGAGTGGACGAATGTGAGCCGTGTGGAAATTCTACCGTATCACACACTTGGTCTTTTTAAATGGGAAAATCTTGGCATTCCGTATTCACTTGAAGGTGTTCCGGTGCCAACGGAGGAACAAGTGAAAGAGGCAGAGGAGATACTGGGCATAAAAAAATAATAGGAAATTCATGGAAAATATGATATAATGAAAGGCAAATTACATGAGGAAAAGAAGGAGTTACAAAAAATGAGTGATTACAAGTTAAATACAAGATGTGTGCAGGGAGGCTATACGCCGGGAAACGGGGAACCAAGACAGATTCCAATTATTCAGTCAACTACATTTAAGTATGATACCAGCGAGGATATGGGAAGATTGTTTGATTTGGAGGCGGAAGGGTATTTTTATACACGTCTTCAGAATCCGACTAATGATATGGTCGCGGCTAAAATTGCAGAACTTGAGGGGGGTACAGCAGCAATGCTTACATCTTCCGGACAGGCTGCCAATTTCTTTGCGCTTTTTAACATTTGCGAAAATGGAAGTCATATTGTTTCTTCCTCCAGCATTTACGGAGGAACCTTTAACTTAATTGAAGTGACAATGAAAAAGATGGGAATTGATGTTACATTTGTTTCTCCGGACTGTACAGAAGAGGAACTGAATGCGGCATTCAAAGATAACACAAGAGCGGTATTTGGCGAGACGATTGCCAATCCGGCACTTACGGTTTTGGACATTGAAAAATTTGCGAGAGCAGCACATGCACACGGGGTACCGCTGATTGTAGATAATACATTCCCGACGCCGATTAACTGCCGCCCAATTGAGTGGGGAGCTGATATTGTTACTCATTCGACGACAAAATACATGGATGGCCACGGTGCAGCAGTAGGTGGCGCAATTGTGGATTCCGGCAAGTTTGACTGGATGGCTCATGCAGATAAATTCCCGGGACTTTGTACACCGGATGAGTCGTATCACGGAATCACGTATGCAGAGAAGTTTGGTAAGGAAGGCGCATTTATTACAAAATGTACCGCACAGTTGATGCGTGATCTTGGTTGTATTCAATCTCCACAGCATGCCTTTTATTTAAATCTTGGCTTGGAGTCTCTTCACGTGAGAATGCCACGCCACGTGGAAAATGCGCAGGCGGTTGCAGAATTCTTGGAAAGTCATGAAAAGGTAGCGCATGTAAGTTACTCCGGTCTTAAAAATGACCCGTATTATGAATTAGGTCAGAAATATCTGCCAAATGGTGGATGCGGCGTTGTTTCTTTTGAATTAAAAGGCGGCCGTGCGGCGGCAGAAAGTTTTATGAAACGTTTGAAACTGGCAGCAATCGAAACCCATGTTGCAGATGCCAGAACGTGCTGCTTAAACCCGGCAACATCGACACACCGTCAGATGAATGATGAGCAGCTTTTGGCAGCCGGTATTCCGGCAGGCCTTGTTCGTATTTCTTGCGGACTTGAAGATAAAGCGGATTTAATTGCTGATTTAAAACAGGCGTTAGAGGATTAAATTGACATAAAAAGCCAGCGAAGATGCTGGCTTTTTACATTTTTGTATTGGCAATAAAAATAAACCACCTGCTATGCAGGTGTGTTCCCAAA
>NZ_QTVH01000042.1:0-8955 GCF_003435975.1 Clostridium sp. AF36-4
TGTAAAAATGTGAATCGCTGTATTCCTTGGACTCCAAAGAGAAAGTAAACTTCCAGTTTGGAGAATTGAAAAAAACGGAATTTACCTATTAAGACATATAAACTGTTGACAATAAAGCTCCTATATAGTATGTTTTTAATAAACTACTATATAGGAGCTTTTGTATGGAAATGAATGGAGGATTTCTTGTTACCAAAATAAAACAGCTTGGAGACCGGATTTTCGAGAAGATTCTCAGTGAAAAGAATATTGATGCGTTTAATGGAGCCCAGGGGCGTATTCTTTATGTGCTGTGGCAGAAGGATGGTATTTCAATCAGGTCACTCTCGACTAAATGCGGATTAGCGATAACATCTCTTACTACGATGCTGGAAAGAATGGAAAATCAAGGGCTGATAAGCCGTGTTCAGTCTGAAACGGACAAAAGGAAAACGCTCCTGTTTCTGACTGAGAAAGCACATGCCTTAAAGGGCGAGTACGATTCTGTATCTGATGTGATGGGCAGTATTTACTACAAAGGTTTTTCAGAGGAAGAAATTACCCGGTTTGAGGAATGCCTCGACCGCATCAGAAAGAATCTTGAGGAGTGGCAGAAGTCATGAGTATTTGTATCAAAGATCAGATTCAGAACATGAATATCGTCATTGGCTGCACAGTGGGGTGTACATATTGCTATGCCCGCAACAACGTGAAACGCTGGCATATGATTGATGATTTCGTTGACCCTGAATTCTTTCCAGGTAAGCTCAAGATGATGGAAAAGAAACGTCCGCAGAACTTTCTTCTTACCGGCATGAGCGATCTCTCTGGATGGAAGCCGGAATGGAGAGACGAGGTATTTGCAAAGATCCGTGAAAATCCACAGCATCAGTTCCTGTTCCTTACCAAGCGACCTGATTTGCTGGATTTTGATACCGATCTGGAAAACGCATGGTTTGGCGTTACGGTGACGAGGAAAGCAGAACGGTGGCGTATCGACGCCCTTCGGAAAAACGTTAGAGCAAAACATTACCATGTTACCTTTGAGCCGTTATTCGATGATCCCGGCACAGTTGACCTTTCTGGAATCAATTGGATCGTTGTCGGTACCATGACCGGAGCTCAGAGCAGGAAGATTCATACGGAGCCGGAATGGGCATGGTCTCTGACGGACCAGGCACATAAGCTCGGCATTCCGGTGTTTATGAAGGAAGACCTTGTCCCTATCATAGGGGATGAAAATATGATTCAGGAAATGCCGGAAGAATTTAATAAAGTGTTAGAGGTACAGAAATCATGGAAGAAGTAATAAATGGAATCCTCATTCGTGAGGTGGAAACAAAGAATATCATGACTAAGTCTAGTCTGCCGGTAGGCGGTTACTCGGTCAATCCCTATGTGGGCTGTACACATGCCTGCAAGTATTGCTATGCTTCTTTTATGAAGCGCTTTACTGGGCACAAGGAGGAATGGGGCACTTTCCTTGATGTGAAGCATTGGCCGGAAATTAAAAATCCGAAGAAATATGCCGGACAGCGGGTGGTCATCGGTTCTGTGACAGATGGCTACAATCCACAGGAGGAGCAATTCGGGAATACCAGAAAACTTCTGGAGCAGCTGATCGGCAGTGACGCAGATATTCTGATCTGCACAAAGTCGGATCTTGTGGTACGGGATATTGATCTGTTGAAGAAGCTTGGACGTGTAACCGTTTCATGGTCGATCAACACACTAGATGAAAATTTCAAGAACGATATGGACTCTGCTTCGAGCATTGAGCGCCGTATCACTGCTATGAAGCAGGTATATGAAGCAGGTATCCGTACAGTCTGTTTCGTATCCCCGGTATTCCCCGGTATCACGGATTTTGAAGCAATCTTTGAGCGGGTAAAGGATCAGTGCGATCTGTTCTGGCTCGAAAATCTCAATCTTCGAGGCGGTTTCAAAAAGACAATTATGGATTATATTGCCGGACAATATCCTGATCTTGTACCACTTTACGACGAGATCTATAACAAGCATAACCGCAGCTACTTTGAAGCACTTGAAGTAAAAGCTGAGAAAATGGCTAAGAAGTATGATTGTGCCTTTGTGGATAATGAAATGCCTTATGGCAGAGTCCCGCAGGGGCATCCGGTGATCGTAGATTATTTCTATCATGAGGAAATCCGTGGGACAGAGAATACCGGAAAAAGAAATCGCTAAATTCCAAATTTTTTTGAGAGTTGCTGCAAATCAATACAAAAGGTGGACAACAATGTTTAAAAGATTTATGATGAGATACCACAGGAAGCGAAGGCGATACGGAAATCAGTATTCATGAAAGAGCAGGGATTTAAGTATGAATTTGATGAGACAGATCATCTGGCGAAACATATGCTGCTTTTCGAGGACGATATTCCAGTAGCTACTTGCAGATTCTTTTTCTCTGTTGAAAGAGATTGCTATGTGATTGGCAGGATTGCGGTTAGTAAAGAATTTCGAGGGAAGCAATATGGTGAAAAGATGTTGCAGGGTGCGGAAAAAACAGTTAGTGATCTCGGGGGTAAAAGAATAGAATTGTCTGCACAGTGTCGTGTGGCAGAGTTTTACAAGAAACAAGGATATATGGAGCTGAATGATATTCATATGGACGAAGATTGTCCACATACTTGGATGCGGAAGGAGGTGTAATTATTGTCAGAGACGGCAAATATTAATAATGAGAATTATTACTATTTTTATTGACAACAGGATGATAGTGGTATATAATCCTTATTAAGAACTAATCCTAATAAGGAGGACGAATGACAAGTAGGCGAAATACTATTCAAAAAGATCTTGTAAGAAATACCGTATACGAAATGAGAAGACATGTTACGGCAAATGAAGTGTATGAATTTATAAAAGAAGCATATCCAACAATTGGAAAAGGAACAGTATATAGAAATCTTGATATATTGGTAGAGGAAGGTGCATTAAGAAAGGTTGAAGTTCCGGATGGACCGAACCGATTTGATTTTACATTGAAAAATCATTACCATGTGAGATGTATAAAGTGCGGTGAAATTTTTGATGTGGATATGGATCAAATACCGGATTTGCTGGAAAGAATTCATAATACTCATGGAATTGAATTTGTGGATTATGATATTTCATTTAAAGGCATTTGCCCGAAATGCAGGGAGAAGGTAAAGGAGGAACAGCATGGATAGGAAAGCAATGTATAAGTTGAGTTATGGACTGTTTATATTGACCGCTAAAGAAGCAGAAAAAGATAACGGATGCATCATTAATACAGCCATTCAGGCGGCCTCAGGACCAAATCAGTTAAGTATCTGCGTCAATAAGGCAAATTACACGCATGATATGATTCAAAGAACTGGAAAATTCACAGTATCAGTCCTGAGTCAGAATGCGCAGTTTGAATTATTTAAGCATTTTGGATTCCAATCAGGAAGGGATACCAATAAGTTTAAAACATTTGAAAAGTGTGCCAGGGGTACAAATGGTATTTATTATATTACAGAAGGTACCAATGCATACATTTCTGTAACAGTTAATAAAACAGAGAATTTGGGTTCACATACAATGTTTATCGGTGAAATAACTGATATGGAAGTGTTAAGTGATATTCCTTCTGTCACATACGAATATTATCAGAATAATATCAAGCCCAAGCCGGAGGAAGTTGGAAAAACGGAAGATGGTCAGACGATATGGCGTTGCAGAATTTGTGGATATGAATATGTAGGTGAAGAATTACCGGATGATTTTATATGTCCTATATGTAAGCACCCGGCTTCAGATTTTGAAAAAATAGTAAAGAAAACGGAGGTAAAAGAAATGGCAGCAAACAAATATGCAGGGACGCAGACAGAGAAAAATTTACAGGAGGCATTTGCAGGAGAATCTCAGGCAAGAAATAAGTATACCTATTTTGCTTCTGTAGCAAAGAAGGAAGGCTACGAGCAGATGTCAGCATTATTTTTAAAGACAGCAGACAATGAGAAAGAGCATGCAAAAATGTGGTTCAAAGAGTTAGCTGGGATCGGAGATACAAAGGAAAACCTGGCAGCCGCTGCAGAAGGCGAAAATTATGAGTGGACAGATATGTATGAAGGCTTTGCGAAAACTGCTGAGGAAGAAGGTTTCCCAGAGCTTGCAGCAAAATTCAGAGCAGTTGGAGAGATTGAGAAGCATCACGAGGAGAGATATCGTGCGCTTCTTAAGAATATTGAAACTGCACAGGTATTTGAAAAGAGCGAAGTTAAGGTATGGGAATGCCGTAACTGTGGACATATTATGGTAGGAACAAAAGCCCCTGAGGTATGTCCGGTATGTAATCATCCACAGAGCTATTTTGAAGTACATGAAGAGAATTACTAAGAGGAGAAGATTATGATGATGTGGCGGATGCCGCTATCGTTATCATATCCGCAGGAGCAGGGCAAAAGCCGGGAGAGACAAAACATCCAATGCTTGAAGAGCATTTCATTGAGTGGATCACATTAAATACCAATCAGGGAATTTACAGAAAGCAGTTAAATCCGGGGCAGGAACCGGCAACGGATTTTTGCCTTTGCGACGGCGAGCAGGTAGAAGAAGTATATGCATATTGTAATCTGCATGGATTATGGAAATGCTAAAAGTATTTGTACATATTATGGTGATGCAGAATTGTGGAAATTGCATTGTAATGGAGTAATCCGTATTATTAACATATTTTACAGGAGGAAAAACAAATGAAATATATATGTGATGTTTGTGGATGGGAGTATGATGAGGAGAAAGGTTATCCGGAAGGTGGTATTGCGCCTGGTACAAAGTGGGAGGACCTTCCGGAGGATTTTACATGCCCGTTATGTTCAGTAGGTAAAGATCAGTTTTCAGAAGCTTAATTTTACGATAAAGGATTATATACATGAGAGTAGAACAGCTGAGCATAGACATTGTGGGACTGGCAGGAGCTTGTTCCTATGCCTTAGACTGCATTGAAGCAGAACTTGTAAATGTAAAAAACAAACATGGAAAGAGAGTGGCTTATATTAGTGTGTGTATGGCTAAATATTGTGCAATCCAAGGTGATGCATTACAAGATTTAGCTATATGCGCTTTGCTGCACGATAATGCGTTGACACAATATATTTCTGAAGAAGTACAGAAATATCCGGATACCGACATTAAAAATGACTTATCCGAAAACAAAACAAATATGCATTGCGTTTATGGTGAAAAAAATATTACTAAAATCCCTTTTAAAACAGATATTTCAAATGTGATTTTATATCATCATGAACATGCTGATGGAACCGGTCCCTTTCGAAAGAAGTGGCATGAAATTCCATTGTTCTCAAGGATTATTCATCTTGCAGATATTGTTGATATTATAGGAAATAGTATTGAATCTGCTGATCATAGATGGGATTTTATATGTCAGTATCTTTCCCAAAATAAGGATAGACTATTTGATTCAGAATGTGTTAATGCCTTTCAGAAGGGATTCACAAAAGAATCCTTTATGTGCTTAAGGGATGATTCTTTTGAAACAAAGCTATGGGAGATTGTTCCAAGAGAAAAACAATTTTTTGATTGGGAAACATGTAAAAATGTTGCAGACTTCTTTGCTAAGATTGTAGATTATAAATCTTCTTTTACCAGCAGGCATTCTATAGGAGTGGCTGAAAAAGCCTCCCTGCTTGCCCGTTATATGGGATATGATTCAATCATTGTACAGAAAATGTATTTGGCTGGTGCCCTGCATGATATAGGAAAAATGGCGGTAGGCAATGAGATTTTGGAAAAACCGGATAAACTTACGGATGATGAATTTTCTAAAATGAAAAATCATGCCGGTTATACATATCTTATATTATCAGAGGTTAATGATTTTGAAGATATACGAGATTGGGCGGCATTCCATCATGAAAAATTAAATGGAAAAGGGTATCCTTTTGAAAAAACTGCGGATGAATTAAATGAGCCGGAACGTATGATGGCATGTGTTGATATTTATCAGGCTCTTACGGAAGATAGACCTTATAAAAAGGGATTATCTCATGAAAAAACATGTGATATCCTTGATGACATGTCACAGAAAGGTTTTATTGATTCAGATATTTCAAAGACAATTAGAGAATGCTTTGGAAGAATCTGATGCCATATATGAAAATAGAGGATATTTCAGACAATAGTGTTTCCATTATGTCTAGTATGGTATGGGTTTCTAAAGCAGAATAAGAATGAAAGTAGGATTAAGTTATGTATGAAATGAAACCAGAATATTATATCGGAATAGATATGATTGACGAAGAACATAAGCAATTGTTTTTGTATGCAGATGAAGCATATGAACTACTCCATGACGAGTACACACCAGATAAATATGATAGAATTGACATAATATTAGAGAAACTTCGTGATTATACGGTAAAGCATTTTGCTGACGAAGAACAGTATATGGAATCTATCAATTATAAGAAATTATTTACACAAAAAGTCCAACATCAGGAATTTATACATAAACTTGATGAATTTATGGAACATCACAATGATGAGGTAGAAGATCAAGATGAACAGATTATGGGTATTTTAAAATATCTCACAGAGTGGTTAGTTAATCACATTCTGTATGTCGATGGTCAAATTCCCAAAGGCTGATATAGCAAGAAAAGTAAAAAGTGGCAACTTTTTACTTTTCTTACAATGAAATAGAATTTATTATGAGAAGAGAAATATCTATTGATGAGAGTAGTCTCTTTAAGACTTTTATAAAAAGAGATGTCTTTCTTTGCGTATTTCCGAGATATTGTTTGTTACCATATAGCGCCCTCCATACTGATCATAAGTGGAAATCATTTCCGCGAAATGATGCTGAGTTGGGAAAGAAGAAAGATCGGACTTAGACACTGTCTTTATTATATTCTATATGTTGTCTTATAAACAGGACTATCAGCATTATACTGGATGAGGCTTCTTTTCGTTTTGCTTATGAGTTTGAAGTGCTGGAAATTTATAGACATTTTCTTATATTAAAGCTATAATATTAAAATTATATGGAACAGATAGACATTGATTTTAGGAGGTGACAAATGAAAAAGCTAAAAAAGAGATTCATTGTTCCGGCAGTGGTATTTATATTGGGTATGTGTGCGTTAATCGGCGCTATATATGTAGTCGGCGAGAGTCAGGAACAGCAGAACAGGACAAATGCAAAGCTCAATGCGATGACATATACGGAGCGTATATATGGCGAGCTTATGGAGGGAATAGGAGTTACCGATACCTTGAAGCAGGTTGTCATAAGTGGTGATGGAAATATAAATAAGTTTTATGATATTGCAGCAAATATGATGGACGATTCGATTCAGAGTATACAGATAGCACCGAATGGAGTTGTGAATGAAATATATCCAGAGGATCTGAATGAATCCGGCAAGATAGATCTGATAAATGATAGTGACAGGGGAGAGATTTCACGCTATGCGAGGGATAATGACACTGTAATTATGCAGGGACCATTTGAGCTGAAGCAGGGCGGATATGGTATAGCAGTGCGCAATCCGGTTTATTTGGAGGATGAAAATGGTAAAAAGAGCTTTTGGGGCTTCACAATTGTTATACTGAAGGTTCCGGAAATTTTTTCTGATTCTGTAGAGGCTCTTTCCAATTTTGGATATAAGTACAGTCTGCAGAAGTGTGCTTCGCCGTGGGATGATACATATGAGTGGGTTTACGGTTCAAAGGAAGCGTTGAACGATCCGGTGATATATGACTTTGACGTGTATGGAGGCAAGTGGAGGCTTGAGATTTTACCCAAGAGTGGGTTTTATAATAATAACTACCTGATATACATGTTTATTGGAGGTGTAATTATAGTCCTGCTTTTGACTGGGCTTACAGCAACGTTGATTTCAATCAATGAGAACAGGAAGAATTTCAAGAGACTTGCTGTGACTGACACACTGACCGGTATCTACAACAGGCTCGGCTTTGATGAGCAGGTTGAGCAATATATGAGGCAGAACCCGCAAAAGCACTGTGTTATGGCGATGCTTGATATTGATGATTTCAAGCTGGTAAACGACATGTATGGACATGCAGCGGGGGATGGTGTACTTAAGAAGCTTGCAGAGAGCATGAAGCAATATTTTTCAAAGGATGTTATATTAGGCAGAAACGGAGGCGATGAGTTTAGCATTTTCATGCCGGATTGCACTGTCGTGGAGGTTAAGCCTTTTCTTAAGAAGTTTACAGAAGAAACCAGGAAATTTTATTGTAAAGGTGAAGCGCATACATTTACCATTTCACTGGGCTTTGCGGAGTATCCTGTTTTGGCTGATGACCGTTCACAGCTCATGCGGTGTGCAGACATAGCACTTTATAAGGTGAAAATGCGTGGGAAGAACGGCTGCATGGCATATCGTGAGGGTGAGCATGTAAAGAGCCGCGCAAAGCTTGGTTTTGCAGTGAAGGATATTATTAATAATTTGCCTGGAGCTTTCATTGTTTACAGAGCAGATAAAGAAAATGATGAGATTCTGCTTGCAAACAGTGAGTTGCTTCGGCTTACAGGCTGTAAAAATATGGACGAGCTGCTTGCATATACAGGTAAGAGCTTCTGCAATCTGATACGCCCGGATGAACAGGAAAGCTGTCAAAAAAGCATATGGTCGCAGATTAACGGAGGACACTCAAATGATTATATTTTCTTTCATATGCAAAAAGCAGACGGTAAATATATTTCAGTGCTCGACCATGGCAGGATAGTGGATTCAGTGCACAATGGCAGAGTATTTTATGTGATGATTATGGACTTAAAGTCACTGCAGAGGCACTATGGAGACTGCCTGGAGCTTGGTGGAGAAGTAGAAAAAAGCAGATTGCTATTGCCGTAAATACGCAAAAAAACAGTTCGTAAAATTATACTTTTACGAACTGTTTGTATTGTATTGGCAATAAAAATAAACCACCTGCTATGCAGGTGTGTTCCCAAAC
>NZ_QTVH01000043.1:0-7924 GCF_003435975.1 Clostridium sp. AF36-4
AAAAATGAAATGGTATGTAATTTACACATTGCCTGTTTAGTTCTTCCATATCCATGTTTAAACAAATTGGAAACTGGGTATATTTGAGTACCTCTGCCATATAAGTAAAGAACAAAGTAAATACTATGATATAAGGAACTTTTCTTTTCTTATATTTAACATAATAAAATACAATCCCAATATATAAAAAACTTAGTGGCATCATAATTAACCAGTCAAAATCAATTTTCATTTTTGCTTTCACCCCCCGTCTGCTATCATAACACAAAATACATCGCATAAAACATAAAAGTCATGAACGGTCGTTTTTTGGGTATGAACGGTCATTTTGGCTAGTTTTTAAGCAACACATGATACCATTTATTCTATTCTTGTGTCTCTTTTGATTTTCGTAATCATAAAAAATCCTCCTTTTATATCGTTCTACTAATAATAACGATACAAAAGGAGGAAATCTGACAAATTATTTTTGATATCCAAGTAATATATGAATACTCTTTACTAATTTATTTCGCCAGCCTATAATTTTTCAACCCACTTAACCATACTTTCATTAATAGCATCCGAATACGGAAAATATCTTGATATTTTCCTCAACACTTGCGATTTTGCTTTTTTAAATCTTCGCTTATTCTTCTTCAAGAAATAATAAACCATCGCAACAATATCGTGGTCCGGTTTTTGTATAAATGCTCGGTCTGCCTGCGAAAATACATTTTCCAACAAACCTTGAAGTGCACACAAAATAGAAAATTCCGAAAACAAATTTTCTTTTTCATATACAAAACATTTCCATCGTTCTAACTCATCCGCTGACAGTACATCCCGAAGCAAAAAAATCCCCACATATGCCGTAGTTAAAATCCGGCTTTGCATTTCTTTATCAACCGGCAGCTGATATTTGTTCCACGCCTGCTCCAAGTGGTCAATATCCAATTTCCCCATTAAATCATAAAAAACCGGTTGTTCTTTCTGTAAAGCAGAAAAGTATTCCGAAACATCTTCTCGAATTACGCATCCATGATAGCAGTCCCACTCCACGGTAAACAGAATTTCATCCTGTTTTACGAATGCCAGACACTCAACCTGCAATAAATCTACCAACTGCTGTAATCCACTTACGTCGGCTGCCTTGCCATAAAGATAGTCCGGCTCAACCTGACACCATTTCACATCAAGAATTGTAAACATCTGAAGTTCTTCATATTGTTTTATGAGCGTTGGTGAAACCGGAACACCATCCAGCCGCCGTTCTCTGTTTTGTGTTCCTAATAATATAGTGTCACTCTCATGCAGTAAATAAGATATAAACTGCTGGTAAATGTTGCCCGTAACTGCAACACTTTGAATCATTTGATAGGTCATTTATTTTCGCCCTTCCTATTCTTTCGTATCATTAGCAGACAGGCTGCAATCATAAGCAGCAAGGTCACGCACGCCGCCAGTCTTCTAGAGTTTCTCATAAAGAAATTGTTTACGGCAATTCGTCTGCGTCTACGTGATTTTTCTTTTTTTGATATAGGCGGAACAATCCGAATTTTAAATATTGGTTCATCCGGATGCTTTTCTTTCCGCTCCATTTCTGCAACATATTCGCCTGCTACACCATTCTCTTCAAAATCCTTCTCAACCTGCCGAAAAAAATCAAGCATCTCATCAATTTCTTCAAGTGAACATTCTACACTTAGCTGTCTCATCTGCTCCATACAATTCTGTTTGGCGTTTTTTCCATAACTGTTCATTTTAATTAATTCACCCTTCCTTGATTTGTTGTTCCGGTAACAAGAATAAAATCCGATTCATCCTCCAACCAATCACTATCCCAATCACGATAATGGGAAGAACAATACTCCTGCCCAAATTCTTTTTCTGATGCAAGATGTTCCTCTTTCTTTTCTTCTAAAAATTGTATAATTTTTTTTAGTTCTTCCTGACTGCAAGATAACTCAGCCTGTGATAATCTCAAAAGATTATCATAGTCGTTCATACGGTAGCCATATAATATCATGATTTTGCCTCTCTTCTCTTAACAAACTTCTTTCAGCGTCTCATCATAAACCTTATTCCCCAAAACATGTAATTCCTTTGGTGACTGTTCACGTATTTTTTCTTTATTACCAGTCTGTAAATCAAATTTCCACAATCCATTATTCTTTAACTGAATTTTTTCCTTCTGCAAAATATCATTCATATTGTATGAATCCACACCATAATAAACAGCATCTTTTGTGCAGGCAACAGCGTCATTGGCACATTCTGTTTGTGACACGATTTTTTTGACCTTCTTTTTATCAAAATCAATCATATCAACACATCCATCACCAACTATTACTATTTTCCCGTTCACCATACACGTCACAACTACTGCGCTCGTTATCATGTAATCCATCTCCTCCTTTGTCTGTTTATCCACATCATAAGCCACTACTTTATCATAGGTCTTATAATAAACAATATTGTTTTTTATCGATATCAGCGAACGTAAGTCATCTTTTAAACCCAATAATTTCTCACTCTTTTTTGTGCTTCTATCATACACACATAATTCTTTTATTAACTCTAAATCATCTGCTCGTTCTGGTTTTGTGTAAAATATTTTGTTACCAATTTCAACAAACTGACAAACATCATCTAATAATTGTATCTGCTGTTTCCCGTTTCGCTCAATCTGGTATAACGTTCCCCACTCCTCTAAATTCTTCGCCTTTAAGTAAAGCATATAGTCCTTCTTCAGTTGATAATTTTCATGCATGTTTTGCAAATGCTCATCGGTATTATCAACCACTTCACTGCTTTTTACCCATGTCATTTCTTTCG
Organism: Clostridium sp. AF36-4; assembly: GCF_003435975.1. Classification (NCBI taxonomy): domain Bacteria; kingdom Bacillati; phylum Bacillota; class Clostridia; order Eubacteriales; family Clostridiaceae; genus Clostridium; species Clostridium sp. AF36-4. The sequence continues at coordinate 2,818 of NZ_QTVH01000043.1, forward strand.
ATTCATTTTCATTTTTTTGGCAGCCTGACATACTCACAATTCCACAAATAATCGCTATTGTAATTACTACTACTCTTTTTAAATTTTTCATCTAAAATTATACCCTTTCCATTCCCTAGCGAACAAAATACTCTTCACCAACAAAACATACTTCATTCACTTCATCCGAAGAAATTTTTTTACTATCCGTTCCATCTGGGTTTACGCACCAAAGTCCTGTATCATCTTTTGTTTGTGAATCGGTGCCATAAAGTCCAAAATACACCTTGTCTCCATGTATGTAAACATCTGTTATATTTACATTCTTGCCCTCCGGAACCTCCCAGATATAAACACATTCACCGGTTTTGTAATTAGTTTTTGAAATCGTACAGTCATCTGCAATAAACACCCAGTCACCATCAAAGCAAACATACTGCGGATCGATTGAGCCACCTTCACAAGAAATAACTTCCTTTTTTCTTGTTTTTAAATCGTACGAATACAATATATCCTGACTCATTTTATCAACTAAAACCAGTTTCCCATCATCTCCATTTTGTAGACAAAAGGACTCAACACTCTGCGTAAGTCTTTCATCATTGGAACCGTCCAAATCACATACACGCAGTTCATTTTTTCCAGTCATTTGATAAGTTGTCGTATAATAGATTTTTCCATTGTAAACAAGATACGAAACCACATCACTTGTTATCTTTTCCTTTTCTGTTGAATTTTTCTCATAAACATCAATTTTTCCCCCTTCTCTAAAATACAACTTTCCATCAACTGTCTGGTACACCATTTCAGGATTTTTCTTTTTTTCGTCCAGCGAGTTTTGCGGCATGTTATTTTGTTTTTCAAAAACCTCTGACCATGCCGAATCTGAAAGACCAAACATGCCACATGATGTGCAGAAAATCACTGCAATCACCAAAATAAGTAGTTTCTTTGTTGTTTTCATGATTTACTTCCTCCTCTTATTGTTCTTTATACAATCTCCCCATCACTAATTTCAATTACACGCCCGCACCGTGCGGCGACTTCCATATCGTGTGTTACAATAATAACAGTTTTCCCGCCTTGATTCAACTTTTCAAACACGTCCATGATTTCCCCGGATGTCTTAGAATCCAGCGCACCGGTCGGTTCATCTGCAAGTAAAAATGCCGGATTATTTACTAATGCACGAGCAATCGCCACACGCTGCTTTTGTCCGCCGGAAAGCTGGCGAACCGGCTTTTTCGCTAATTCATCAAGACCGACGTTTTTTAATGCAGTCATAATTTTTTCCCTTCGTACATCATTTCCTTTTACTTTTCCAAAAATCAAAGGAATCTGAACATTTTCCTCGATGGTGTATTCATCAATCAAAGCATAGTCCTGCATGACAATACCAATTTTTTGATTGCGAAATCTGGCACGGTCTTTTTCCTTCAAATCTCCTACCGACACCCCATCTACAAGATAACTTCCCTTATCGTAAGAATCAATTGCCGCCAAAATATGCAGTAACGTGGATTTTCCGGCACCGGACTTTCCGATAATTGCCACCATTTCTCCTTCATCAATTGAAAGGTCAATCCCTTTCAAGGCACAAAATTCATTTGTCTTTCCCTTGTTGTATACTTTCACTAAATTTTTAATTTGAATCATAACATTACTCCTTTCGATTTCGTAATACATCCGCAGGTTGTTTTTTTCTTAAAATCTGATACGGTACAATAAAATGGACGGCACAAAGCAACAGAATTACACCACCTAAAAGTACAAGTACCGGAACTGAAAAATTCACATACACGTAATTTTCCAGATGCAGTTTAGCTGTAACTGCTAAGAAAAAGAAAAACATAACAATTGACAAAAACGCACTAAACAAACTCTGTACTAAGGAAAAACAACTGCACTTTTTCCATGGCAGTCCAAGCAGACTAAACACAGCATTATGATATAAATCATCTGCCATATTCAAGGTACATACATTAATTAAACTTACAATGGTAATAATCAATACACTCAATAAAACCGGCAAATACATCATGACCTTGCGAATCATTTCATGATTTGAACTCGCCATAAATGTTTCCAAATTTGCATCTAACGCTGAATCTTGAGATAACTCACCAAGATTATCCTTTAATACCATGTTATTTCTATTTTTCTCTGTACGACTGATGCCGTCTTTATAGACAATAAAATGTTCCCTGTCATATGTAACCGGCATATTCACTGATTTAGCCCCTGTTTCTGATGTCAGAAACAATACCGTTTGTTCCTGCTCATACCGATATGTAGAAAAAATATCACGGTAATCATAATACAAACGATTTCCCTGTCCAAAATCATGTCCAAGGATTTGCGCTCCTTCATCTAATACACCAACTACTTTTATGGAAATTGTATGCGGCTTTCCCTGCTCATCTCCATAATCAAGCGATATCCTAGAACCTTTTTTCCATCCGTATGGATTTTGAGAAACCACAACCGGCATACAGCCTTTCTCCAAAGGCTCGTCCGAAAGCCAATCCCCCTCTGCCAAATCCGGCTGATAATTTTCTATCATTTGATTCGGATATACGGCAACATTTATACCATTCGCAGCTTCTTTCGAAAGCAAATTCTGCGTACCAATTGCCAAAACATAATCAACCTTTTCCATGCCCTTTGCAATAGCATCCGGATTTGCACCATGGTATCCCGATGCGGATAAATAAAGCCCCTCCTTGTGATTCAATTGCGCAAATGGTCGATACAGGCGGTATTCCGCCAAAAGTGTTGACGCAGACACACACAGTACAAACAAAAGTGCTGCCATTTGAAACACGATAAACACATTACGCTTTCCATGCCGTATGTATTCACTAATTGCTAAAATTCCCATTAGGATTCCCCCCTTCTAAATTGCAGTATACTTTTACGCGTTACCGAGCATGATAAAAGATACCCAAATATAAACGTTATCATCAAAAAGATTCCAATAATACATCCATATTCCCCGACACCGTAAACACGGTCAACATAACGAAACCATGAAAGCATCTGTGGATAAAGAAGGAAGCGGAAAATTCCGATTGATACAACAACCACACAAATCATATTACATAGAATTTCCATAAAATACATCATACGTGCCCTTTTCTTACTGCATCCACATAAAAGAAATACGCCCAGATTCTTTCTTCTTTTACGGAAAATATAACTATAAATCATATACATATTACATGCTGCCAAAAGAGCCAATATCGCACTTACCACAAGCATAGAATATTTCTGCTTCAAATCCTGATTATTTGCTACATAAAAATCATCTGGTTCTCCACCTAATTTTTTTACATAACTTCTAAACAACTCATACTGCTTTCGTGTCGGAAGTGAGGTAAGTCCGAAAGAAAGATTCTGCCAGACACATTTTTTAGGAAATGAAGTATATGGAACATAAAATGTATCAATATCTCCACAAAATGAATTTGTAGCTACAATTTTATATGTATCCCCCTCCAATTTTACCTCATCGCCATACTTTTTAAGTCTATCTTCCGTTGAAACAAGCACTTTGTTTTTATTGACATAATCTTCATTTGTGTAATAAAAACCATCAATGCCATACTTCATATAAGAATAAACGGTATCACTGAATCCATACTTTCCATTTTTAAGCTGCGCATGGTCAATATAAGAATATTTTCCTGACTTGCTTTGAGCTGTCACATAAAAATAATCCACATTATCACTGTCATTCACCATTGCCCTGAAAAACTCATCTAACTGCTTTGACGTAATATCCGCCTTTTTAATGGAAGCATTCAGCGACCGTGTGTCGTCATAATCATTAATTTCATATAGGTTGTTTTGAAACACGCCAAAAACGAAAAAAATACATAAAAGCGCCAAAATTTGTGAAACAAGAAGTATTATAAATATTGACGTGTGTTTCCGAATAAAATCTATCCAATTTTTTAGAATCATTTCTACTCCTTTCCCGTTGTCCCATAACGATAGGAAAAATGATGTTTTTTTGCCCATTTTTCCGCATAGGAATCTTTGGTAACATATATTGTAATTTGCTTCTTCAAATTCTTAAAATGGCGCGTATCTATTTTCTTTATTGATGGCGGAAAAACAACCGTTTCTAAGTTTGGACACCCCTGAAACTCCAGTTCTTCAATCCCATCTTCCAAAACAATATGTTTCAGATAATAAGAGGTCTGCTCCAATTGACTTAACATTTGAACCGTTTTAACTTTCTTTTTTTCGTATTTTGCCGGAATATTAAGCGTATCTTTTCCCTTAAACTGCGTCTCTGTATAAATCTCTAATACTCCTCCATCATACAAAGTCATACTGTCAATTGGTTTTCTTGACTGCCCCGACACATCAACTTCTTCCTTTCCAGTGAAGTCCTTAATTATATCAATTGTGTTTTCCTCTGCCCTTTTATTATGCTGATAAGCATACAATGAAACTCCGGCACATACAATTGCAATTAAGATAACTGCTAATACAAGAATTCGAACCCGTCTCATAGTTCTGTCTCCTTTCAATTAAAGGTTATAAGGGAAAATGAATTAAAATCAATTTCCCTTTAACTTTATTAAATTTACTTGTTCTGACTCACTGTATATTCAAATTTATCATCTAAAAAATTTGTATATCCAGCACCGCTTGGTTTCATAGAGCAGTTCCATGACAATGCCTTATGATGATGCTGACGATCCGCTGTACTACGATAACGAGATACCAAAGCAATCAACCAGTTTCCACTACCAACTACATTTTCTTTACTATCCTTTTCAATTATTTTACCGTTATTGTGGCGGCGATCAACGTATACTGAATAGTATCTTTTACTGTTAGCCGTGTTTTTAATTTTAGTTTTTGCACTCTCCTGGTTTCCTTCAGCCGTCATAGAACAAATGTCACCAGATTTTGTTTTTGTATAGTTTTTCCCATACATATTGGGATAAGCAGCCAAAGCTGTACTTCCAACTACTAGCGATAATAACATTGAGCCTGCAATGATTTTTTTTGCCTTATTAAACATATTGAAATTCTCCTTCTTTTTAGTTAAAATATATTTGTAGTTATTTTTTTGCGTTCTTTTCTTATGTAGTGTGTAAAATTAAGAAAA
>NZ_QTVH01000044.1:0-7864 GCF_003435975.1 Clostridium sp. AF36-4
CTTCTTGCCCTTCGGACAAGAAGCCTCCCTCGCTCTAAAGAGCTCGGTCAATTTCTATTTCTGTGTCGCTATGTGTTAAACGACGTGTCCTTATATTGTATTCACCCTTTCTTCTCGTGCTGTTTCCAGTGTCATATCATTCGAAAAAACACCAAATAATGACTTAGCAACATCTACTCTGTCCTGATATGGGTTAGACAATTTTGCAACAACTTTTCCATTACAAGTAATATAAATATCCTCTGTTTCTGCAAGTATAAGATATTTGCCTAAATTAGTTTTTAATTCAGTTGCGGTAATAAACATATCATCACTTTCGTCTATCCTTTCTACAAACTGAAAGTTGATTACATTTTTTTAATAACTGCAAACATTAAGTTATTAAAATTGGGCAGCGCACTAGTGATACCTTTTTCTATTATTTCCAAACCGTTTCTTGCTATTTCGTCCTCAAAGTTTTTGAACGATACCATTCTGCACGATGTTCCAGCCACCATTATTTTCCCAGATTTATGCTCCTTTTCTTGAAGTTCAAATGCTTGGCTAATATCGCTTCGCATCTCAAATTCTCCATCGCCCATTGTACAAATAAGTGCCAATCCCTCTGGTTTCAAATGCTTATGAATGAATTGATAAAATCTATTTCTGTCCTCATCAAGAACGAGCATATGAATAACTGCAATACCATAGATGAAATCAAATAATTCATCCATATTGTCTGCCAAGCAATCCAATACACTAAAGTTCTTCTCAAAATCTGGCATTATTCTCTTGCAATACGCAATGGCCTCGTTTGAAATATCAATCGCCATTAGATTATAACCGGCACCTAATACTGCCTTTGAATCTCTTCCTTCACCACACCCAATTTCCAACAAACAATGTTCGGGTTGTATATTATATTTTTTGATTATCTCCATTACAATAGGGCTATTCTGGTCGCTTGCCCAACGGACACCATTCTGATGTGCAATTTTATATCTTTCCTCATAAGCGGCGTAGTATTTTCTGTTGTCGTTCTTCATAATATACCTACTATTATGTATCGTTTCAGAAACTTTGAACCCCAGTTTCTCATACAAAGAAATGGCTCTTTTGTTTTTTATAAATACATACAATATAATAGGTGCACGAACAGATGCACAACACCTCTTTACTACTTCCGAACCAATTCCGTGATTTTGGAACTTAGGAAACACAAACAAATCATCTATTTCAAATTGTCCGTCTTCATTTTGATAAAAATGATAATATCCTGCTTTTTCACCATTGGCATGAACAGTTGTATATTCATCAATCGAATTTTCTATCTTTTTACGAATCCAGTTCATTACCTTTGGATAATCAATTGTTTCCAATTGTTCATAATCGTGAATCAGTTGCTTGCACAATTCATAGATTGGCTCAATATCTTCTTCTTTTGCTTTTTCGTATGTTATATTCATAAGCCACCTTTCATTGCTTTCCAAACCTCCGCCAATATCTATCGTTTTCATTTTCGTCCATCCTCCAATCAATTTTAACTGTTCTGACTATCTAGCAGGTTTGCAAACTGGAATTTAATATTGTAAATTCTTTTCCATATACCCACATGTAAATGGGAAAAAATCAAATTTTTGTGTACCTATATGTATAAACTCAAACGACTCATACCATTTTCTTAATACATTATTTTCTTCAACGATACTAATGTTAATCTTATTACAATTTAATTCTTCCGCAATCTTAAAAGCATGTTTTAAAAGTTCCTCTCCAATTCCTTGATGTCTATATGCAGGTATTACAGATAAATTATTTAATTCACACTCGTTATTATCTTGCACAAATAGAGAATAATATCCCACAATATCCTCTTTGACATAAAAAGCATACATAGGTCTATGCTCTTCAAACAAATGATACTTTAATCTATCTTCTGTTGTTGCAAATGCTGTAAATCTTGGCGCATTTTCAACAGTAAAACCGAACTCTTTTGCAACCGTGGCAAAACTTTCTTTTATTACTTTTACACATCCAGCAATATCTTGTTCCTCTACTCTTTTAATCATAATATACACATCTCCTTAAATTCCGATTCCTCAGTTTCAAAAATTGGAATTTATTACTTATTCATTTCATCAACTAAGCTTGCTGCTTTTACCGTCATTTCCACCCATCCAGGCACAAAACCACTGCGCAATGCATTTTTTACCGATTTAAGATTTGACCACGCACAGCAGTAAAATGGTACTTTGCCTCTTTCAATTATTTCAATTGCAAGATTACTTGTTAGTGATGAAGCAATTCCCATTCTTCGATATTCAGGCAAAACATCGACACCTATCTGCCACATATTATCACAATCCGCTGAACACGCTGCGAGACCTACAAGCTTCTCACCATCATATGCTCCAACTCCCAGAACATCTAACTCTTTTCTATCTGCACACAATGCATTCCCCCACATTGGAAGATACAAATCTGCAAAATCTTTTTGTTCTAACACTTTAAGGACATAATTGCACTCTAATCTTTTCAATCGTTCCATATCCGGCAAAAAATACTCTGCCATAAAACATACTCTATATCCTTTTTCTTTCATCCGTTCATCAAGCCAGTGCATGTTAGGCGTCTCAAAACAATGATAAAATTCAAACTTACTCAGATATGTTTCAACTATTTCTTTAAATTCATCTTTCACAGATGCAACTACATTGCTTCCATAAGACACAAAATTACAAGCGATAGGTTCTTTATAATATTTTCTTGCCAAAGGTCCAACTCCAGATTTAACAAATACATTTGTATCCTGAAGGAAGTCAGAAACCTTTGCATTTGTGTCATATGCAGATTGCTGCATTGCTATATCCATTATTTCTTTATTCGTCATAACTTACTTCCTTTTTTATTCTTTATCCGATACTAAATTATAAATTGTTATCATTCACTAAATATGAATTTACCAATCCGACAAATTCAAATCTTCTGTTGCTTTCAATCTCTCCGCAAGACTGAAAGTTTATTCACTCTCTATATCATCGATTATTTCTTTTGCTCGATATAAGATAGGTAATTCTCTATTTGCTACAAGTGTTCCTAATCGTGTATTCTTTCTATTTTCATATTCTCGAACTGCTTCTTCATAAGACAATTGCAATGTAGATAAATGAAAACTATCTATTTCATCCTGCGTTAAATTTTTTTCCCCAAATGATTTTACTTTACACAAGAAATAATTATTAATATTATGCCTATGAATCAGGTTATAATAATCACTTACAACTCCTATTTTAAAAACTATTTCTACTGATACACCTAATTCTTCTTTTAGTTCTCTTTGAATGGCAGTTTGTAACTCCTCGCCTACCTCAACTCCTCCGCCAGCAGTTTCAATTAATGTTGCTTTGCCAAAATCATCATCTCGCTCGGCTCTTACTAAATAGAATATTCCGTTTTCATCATATACAATTGCTCTAGCAATATTTCTATCATGGTCAATATAATCAAATTGCCATTGCGTATCCTGCAGTTCAATATATATTTCTTTATGCACCATATATTCCCCCTGATAATCGACATCAAAATTCAAATTTTCTGTACCCTATAAAATTAATTTATTGGGATTTACCAAATCGCCAAACAACGATTTACCTTTTTCATTATCATTATATCAATACCTCTCCCATATCACAAAAAAAATGTTTTTTCTACAAATCTGCAAAAACTTTTTCTACATCAACGACCTCTTCTCCATTGTCAATTCCCCTTTCATTGCAATCTTTGATTTATTGCTTCAATCCACCCACTATCATCACTTTCAAGCAACTCTAAATAGTGCCCAAAATTACTGCTTCCTGTAATTGAATCATCTACCGCTAATTTGCTAACTCTCTCACGCATATCTTTGTAATTTTCTACCGTAATATACTTCATAATCTCTTTGATTTGATCTGCCCGCCCCTTATAATTTTGTACACCAGTATACTTTTTTATCAATGGCGCATTCACTGGCTTTGCTGGTGATTTCAAATTTTCATCCGTCCAATGTTTCGATATAATCTGCATTGTACATGGATTTCCAAACATAACCACTTCATTAGCACCAGCTACACCATGAAAAGCATTTATTTTTCGCTTTATATCCTCGTACTGCTCATGCGGTTTCTTTTCAGTATCGCAGAAAATTAACACAAGTTCATCTGCTCCATTCTGGTATCGATCCTGATATCTAGCAGGAATATTTCCATTGCCACCAGCATTAACAAGGTTGATCTGATACTGTTTATTCCATACATTCAATTTATTTAAACAGTCAAGATATTCGTATTCCTCATTGCCTTCACAGATAATACAGATTTTATGATTATCTAAAAATTTAGGAAGCTTATTTATCATGGGCATCCCCCTCTCTTACATTTCCCTTTATACTAAGTAAGGAGTTAATCAATTCCGGATCTGGCAATGCGCCAAGCGCACCCTTCCTGTATTTTTCCATTATATCCGTTGTATCTCTGACGCCCTGCTGCGCTGTAAACTCAGCAAGTGAATAAACATACACTCCATCTGCGTCCTTATGAACAAACCAAATCTGTTCCTTTCTGAACATCCTTTTGCAGTCCATAAGGTTAATGTCATGAACGGTAAATATCATCTGCGCATTGGTGTTCAATTCATTATTAAACATGGCTACAATCGCTCTTGTAAGTTTGAAATGAATGCTGCTGTCCAACTCATCCACAACAAGAATTCTGCCTTGTTCAAGTGCCTCAATCACATAACTTGCCATCGCCGCTATCTTCTTTGTTCCTGTGGAATCAAATATCATGCTTGGTACATGAACTCCCTTGTAGGTAGAAACCAAACGGATCTGATCCATAATCTGATCCGGAATGTCCAACACTTTCTCTTCTGGTTTTTCATCATCCTCATCCATTTTAATTTGAATTTTATCCATATCCACATACTCAAAGTTATCCATATACAAGTCTGCGTTCTTGATAAAATCCACAATTTTTTCCTGTAATTGGTTCTTATTTTTCATAAGTTCAATCGTGTGCTGCATCGGAATATTATTCATATTAATGATGTCAATTTTCTCTGCAAATCCAACCAAAATTTGTTTCATCTCGTTGATGCGTTCAAACTTTGTCGTGTCAATCACATAACACAACAAACTATTCTTAGATACAACAGGAATCATAAATTTTAAATTCTCATCGTCACACTCGTATATTTCGCCAACAGTATCTTTCTTTAACCAGCAGACTTCTTTTTCATTATTATATTGATCCTTCAATATCTCAGAAAATGATTCGTAAATATACTCTTCTTTTTCACAGTCATACTTAAAATCATAGGAAAACTTTCTTCCATCTGCTAAAAAAGTTATCCCCAGTGAACAAATCTTGTTTGAAGTGAATATATTAGGCATCAACCCATTCCCTTTATTCAAAAGCACACCTTTTATGGCTCTGATACACTTGATCAAGCAGGTTTTCCCTACATTATTCGGACCATATACTCCAGCTGTCTTGAGTATATTGAAGTTGTTTTCTTTATGGACATTCGATCCAAATTTTTTATTTCTCATATCTGCTTTCATTGAGAATATGATGTCATCCTCAAATACAAAACAGTTTTTCGCTCTAATCTCAATAATCATGGCACATTCCTCCTAGTCATTTTCCCTATTGGTAATTATTATACCATAAATTATTTTTTATGCAATATTTCTTCATAAAAAATAATTAGTGCTTTTATTTGTCACCAAAAGCACCAATTATACAATCAATCCCTTTTATTTTGCATTTATCCTTCCGGTACATTTTGACTATTGCTATCCCAAATAATAGTACCCTTATGATTTATCAACTCATAACATTAATTAGAAATACGTACTATACCACATACTGCCCTTTGATAATCAGGTAATGTATTTTCTTTATCCTGATAAAAAAATTATAATCTCTTTTTTTTCATATTCAGCATCTCCTAAAAATAATTAAACAAATAACATCTCCATACACCGCGCTCAATTTAAGAAACAAAAAATAAAGCAAACATCAATATCTAATATACCTTTTTTCTTCACTACCATTATATCAATACCTCTCCCCTACCACAAGCAAAAGTTCTTTCCCCTCATCTATACTTTCTTTCAAATTTTATTTGTATAAAGAAAGCACCAAATAATTTATAATTTCATTGGTGCTTGTCTTATAAATTCCAACCTTGATATTGTATTGTTAACACATAAACAGTTTTGTTCGGTTCATCAATACGAAAAATGGCAATATAGTTATCAATCAATAACTGATGATAGCCTTTTGCAGCATATCTACCCTCATTTCTCTCTTGGTGAGACTGTGGAAAAGTCTCTAAACCTAAAATAGCTTTCTTAATTCTGTCAACTTGTTCTTTAGCATTTTCAGGAGCCAATTTCTCATTTGAGATATATTCATAAATGTGATCTAATTCACGTATTGCTCTGGGGTTGACCTTTACTTTGTATTTATCCAAAATGTTTTTTCTCCAAATCTGCAAAAACTTTTTCTGCGTCAACGGCCTCTGCTCCATTATTAATTTCCTGCTCGGATTCGAAAATTGCTTGGTCGATGCGATTCATTCTTGCAAATTTATCATATAGTTCACTACTCATAACAACCAAGTCACTATATCCATTTTTTGTGATAAAAATAGGCTCCTGTTCCTTGTGTGCAATATTGGATATCTCGGTTGTATTGCGTAAATCCTTAATAGGCATAATAAGTGGCATGATACCTCTCTCCTTTCTTTGTCATAATTATAGCATAATTATGTCTTGTGTACCAATAAAAATTCGACAAACTGGAATTTAGGTGTAACTAAAGTCTTATCTTATATGCCCCTTTCTTCGAGCATAATCTCCAATTATAAAAGCAACTGCTATAATCAACAAAATAAATATAGATAATATATCCCAAATATCAATTACCGCCTCGCCAATCACTTTTGATAATATACTATTTATCAAAAGTGTAAGTGGAATAGCAAACAAGAATGTGATTCCTGTTGCCAAAAACTTTCGTTCTTTAAGTCGATAATATAAAGCATAAATTATCCAAAGAAATGCAAGTGAGATAATCGACATAATCACACCTATGCTGAACACCTCATTCACTTTTATCAAAATACTTAATATGTACATAAATGGTACTATAATTATACTAATAGCAATCATCGCCACCAGTACTCCCCTTTTTCCTAACAATATAACCGGAAACAATGTGAGCCATGTAACCAATATAGAACTAAGCACAATTAATGACCATGTCAATGTTCCCGAAATGGCAATATCACATATGCAACATACCATAATGCCAATTATCATAGCGATTGTGTATATTGTTGATATTATTGCATTCTTGTTCATATTGTTCTCATCTTTTCTTTTTAATTCAATGAGATTTTCATTGACCTTCTCTTCGTAATTATTCATTTCTATCCTCTCCCCACTCAACAATTCGTTAACCGTAACATCTAAAATATTGCAAAGTTCCAACATGATAGATGAATCAGGCATACATTTTCCTGTCTCCCATTTGGAAACAGCTCTGTCAGTAATATTTAACTTTTCTGCTAATTGCGCTTGTGTCAAACCTTTTTCTTTTCTACAACCAGCAATAAACTTTCCTGTATCAATTTGATTCATGAAAATATGCCTCCTTCCATGATTTACTCTACAATTTCTATCAATTTTTGTACACGAACCGTAAGTAGAATTATCAAACTCAACCTTCAGTTGGGAGAAGCATTGTGTTTGACAACTCCCGATTTCTCAGTTTCAAAAACTTGAAGTTTACTTTCTCTTTGGAGTCCAAGGAATACAGCGATTCACATTTTTACA